>CAIPFN010000327.1 GCA_903864265.1 uncultured Bacteroidales bacterium
CCCTGGCCATAATATCCAGCAGCACCGTTTCCATAAACCAGGAGATATTGCCTTCCAGTTTGCTGTTTAAGCGTTCGTTTGTAATGCGCATCAGATCCTTATGGCTGATTTCCGGAAAATCAGCGGAAATGCCCATAAGGCATTCCCGCATCGTTTCGTATTTGCTCCTGAGTATGTTCTTCCCTTTCTTTCCATCCGGATGTAAGGTCAGGATTCTTTCTTCTTCAGACATTTTTTTATTTCGGATTTCGGATTTGCGATTTCGGATCTCTCCGAAATATAATTCCTTACTAATATTCAACAATTAAACATCCAACATTTCATATCCGAAATCCGAAATCCCAGATCCGAAATTCCACATCCGACATCCGACATCCGACATCCGACATCCGAAATCCGAAATCCGAAATCCGAAATCCGAAATCCGAAATTACTTCAAAATCTCTCTCGAAATAATAATCTGCTGTATCTCCGAAGTGCCTTCATAAATCTGGGTCAGCTTGGCTTCGCGCATCAGGCGCTCCACATGATATTCTTTCACGTAGCCATAGCCTCCGTGTATCTGTACGGCCTGGGTGGTGACTTCCATGGCTATTTCGGCGGCATAGTATTTGGCCATGGCGCTGGCATAACCATAAGGCTGATGCTGGTCCTTGAGCCAGGCAGCTTTGAGGCAGAGGTTGCGTGCGTTTTCAATTTTAACGGCCATATCGGCCAGTTTAAATGCAATAGCCTGGTGGTTCGAAATATAGGTGCCAAAGGCTTTACGTTCCTTCGAATACTGCAGGGCTCTTTCGAAAGCGCCGCTGGCTATCCCGAGAGCCTGAGCGGCTATACCTATGCGGCCTCCTTCGAGGGTTTTCATTGCAAAGGTAAATCCGAAGCCGTCGGCGCCTATGCGGTTTTCCTTGGGCACCTTCACATCGTTGAACATCACCGAATGGGTATCGCTGCTGCGCATGCCCATCTTATCTTCATGAGGACCCACGCTTATACCGGCCGAATGACGGTCGACAATCAGGCAGTTGATGCCTTTATGTTTCTTATCCGGATGCGTTTGCGCAATCAGCAGGTAAGTGCCGGCCGTATTGCCGTTGGTGATCCAGTTTTTTGTTCCGTTAACTAAATAATAATCGCCCATATCCTCGGCTGTGGTCCTTTGCGAGGTGGCATCCGAACCGGCATCAGGCTCCGATAGCAGGAAGGCGCCTATTTTTTCGCCCCGGGCTAAAGGCTTCAGGAATTTTTCTTTCTGTTCTTCGGTGCCAAATTCTTCGAGTCCGAAACAAACCAGCGAATTATTCACACTCATGATCACACTCACCGAGGCATCCACCTTCGATATTTCTTCCATGGCCATCACGTACGAAACGGTGTCCATGCCTCCTCCGTCGTATTTCGGATCCACCAGCATGCCCAGGAAACCCAGTTCGGCTAAGCGTTTCACATGTTGGGTAGGATAAATAGCGCCCGCATCGCGCTCAATCACATCGGTAATTAATTCGCGCTGTGCAAAATCGCGGGCTGCATCGCGTATCATCAGCTGCTCTTCGGTGAAACTAAAGTCCATGGGTTAGTAAGAGTTTGTTTGATTAAGATTGGTTATAATTGGTTTAACAAATATAGAATTAATACTATTACTTCAATGGATATAGATAGATATTTTATTTTGTTGCCCTACCGGAGGGCCAGGATGAAAAAACGCCTACCTTTTTCAAGGTAAGCGTTTAATTATCAGGTTTATGTTCAATGATTAGAAATACGACAAGTTATTGCACAATAATCTTCATCACATGAACTTTCCCGTCTTTTTCTATTTTTACAAAATAGCTTCCACTGGCAGCCTGCGAGAGATCGAAAGTATAGGAGTTGGCTCCCTTGCACTGCCTGCTGAGTATGGTTTTCCCTTTGGCATTCAGGATATACACATTCATCTCGAGCATTTCGTTCGAAGGACTGCTGATCACAAACAGGCCGCTGGTCGGATTGGGGAATACCTGAAGGGTGTTTTCCGGGCTTTCTTCGATCGAAACAAACGATGGCAGCTGCAAAACCTGTACGGTGACCGGTGTAATACCGGCTGCGGTTACCGTTACATTGGCCGTGCGGATAACAGGACTGAGATTCTGCTGATAGCTTGCGGTTATAAGTCCGATTCCTGAGCCGGATGGCGTAGCCTGGCACCAGGGTGCATCGCTGCTGCTGGTCCACGAAGTATTCGACGAAACATTAAAATTAGTGCTTCCCGAAGGATCGGTAACAGTGCGTATGGCAGGGGTAACATTCAGCATGGCAAGCGGAGCGCCCTGGTTAACGGTAACCATGATAGGTGCTATGCCTGCTGCAGTGATAGTAATATTAGCTGAGCGGTTAGCAGCAACACTATTTTCGCTGAAAGTGGCCACAAGGGTTCCGCTTCCGTTGCCCGAACCGCTAACGGTACACCAGGCCGAATTGCTGCTCACGGTCCATGGCATATTGGTACTTACCGCGAAGTTAACCGAGCCGGCCATATAGCTTACATTCTGCACATGCGGGTCAACCGAAAGGAAAGGAGAAGCGCCGGCCTGAGTAAGAGTTACGTTGGCATTGGGTGCGCCCGGAGCCGAAACCGTTATATAGCTGATCCGCTGATCGAGGGTGGTATTGGCCTCATATACTGCCGCCATGGTTCCGTTACCGTTTCCTGATGTGGTAACAATGCCCCAGTTGGTATTGCTGGTGGCTGTCCAGGCCGAATTGGTGGTAACCGTGTAATTGGCTGTACCGGCAGTGGCAGGGACATTCTGGTTAGCGGGTGTAACAAGTAAAGTAGGTATAGTGCCGGCCTGGGTAACCGTAACCACCACAGGCGTTAAGCCGGCAACGGTAACCGTAATGTTTGCCACGCGTACGGCAGGTGTAATGTTGATTTCGTAGGTTGCAACAAGAGTCCCGTTTCCTGTGCCCGAAGGAGTTACTGTGCACCATGCGGCAGCGCTTGTGGCCGTCCATGCCGAATTTGAAGTTACGCCGAAACTGGTGTTGCCTGCAGGAGTGGTGACATTCTGGTTAGCCGGTGTCACCGTTAAGGTGGGTGATGAACCTGATTGGGTAACGGTAACGGTAACCGGTGTAAGACCAACAACCGTAACGGTGATGGTTGCGGTACGTGAAGCAGGCAGCGTATTTACAGTATAGGTAGCTACCAGGGTTCCATTGCCTGTTCCCGAAGGAGTAAGGGTACACCAGGCAGCGTTGCTGTTGGTAGTCCATGCCGAACTTGAGGTTACGGCGAAGTTAGTGGTTCCGGCTGCGGCGCTCACATTCTGGTTGGCAGGGGTCACGCTTAACGAAGGCAGGCCTGCAGCCTGGGTAACGGTGACCACTACTGGTGTTAAGCCTGTAACGGTAACAGTAACATTAGCGGTACGGCTTACCAGGGGAATATTCTGTGTATAGGTTGCTGTAATCGTTCCGTTAGCCGTGCCCGAAGGAGTAACTGTACACCAGGCTGCATCGCTGATAACCGTCCATGCTGAGTTTGAAGTAACGGCAAAACTGGTATTTCCAGCAGCGGCAGTTACATTCTGGTTGGGAGGCGTAACCGCCAGGGTAGGCGAAGTGCCCGATTGGGTTACGGTAACCGTTACCGAAGGAGCACCTATGGCGACAACCGTAACATTGGCAACCCTCGAAGCGGCACCGGTGTTGGCAGCATAGGTAGCTGTCAGCGTTCCGTTTCCTGTTCCCGAAGGAGTAGGCGTACACCATGCGGCATCACTGCTGGCCGTCCATGCGGCCGTTGTAGTTAGGGTAAAAGGTGTTGTTCCGGCAGGGGCTGTCACGTTCTGGTTTGGAGGTGTAACGGCAAGAGTGACTGTGCCTGTACCGGTAATTGAAACATCATCAACAGCCCAATAATAGCCATAGGAGCCCGTATAGTTCCATTTGAATTTAACGGCCGACTGGCCTGCTACTGCCGGAACAGCCTGGGTAAAGGTAGTAGGGTTGGCAGCTGAAGTAGCAGTGTAGGTTTGAATAATCGTCCAGCTGCTGCCGTTGTTAATACTGTACGAAAGCGTGGCTGACGATCCGGAATAACTCTTGAAGTAATGCTTAAACTGAAGGTTCACAGCCGAATAGGCAGTCATATCGATGGTTGGCGAAACCAGATCGGCATTCTGCGAAGCGCCGCTTCCATAGGCATCGCTGTTGAGGTATGCATAATTGCCGGTTAAAACAGGATTGGGTGTTTGCCCGGTGATGGTGCCGAATTGCCAGATTTGTCCACTGGCCTGGTTGTCGACCTGGCTCCAGCAGGTAGGAAGGGTAGCTCCCGAAAAAGATTCGCTGAAGGGTAAGGTGTACACGCCGCACAGGGTTGTAAAAGCGATATCGGATCCGTAGAAAGTACCGTTTGCATTGGTGGCATAAGCCCTTACATGGTAAGTACTATTGGCTGAAAGCCCTGGAATGGTACTGGCGAAAATGCCTGTTCCTGAGCCGTCGGTGGTATGATTTCCGCTTGCAACAGGGCTTGCCGTGCTTGCCCAGCAAACGCCGCGGGCACTTATGGCTGAACCACCGTCGGAAGTAACATTTCCGCCTGTTGTAGCGCCTGTAAGTGTGATGCCTGTAACAGCAGTAGTGGTTACAACAGCACCCCCGGGAGTAAATGTGAGGTCATTGCCATTGGTAGTACCATCAGCATTGATGGCAACAACCCTAAAATGATACGTAGTCCCGCCTGCCAGGCCCGAAAGAGGCGCGTTAACAGCCACGTTGGCTGAACCTGAACCTGCAGCCGTTGATGTGGTAAGATTTCCATAGGCTATGGTCGTGCCCCATTCGAAATAATAGTTGGTGGCTAATGAATTCGGATTTATGGTACCATTGAGAGTAGCTGTTGCGCTTGTTACGGCTGTTGCATCCAGGGTTAAAGCCACAGGAGCATTGCCGATTTTAAAGGAAGCTACCTTCGATTTGCGTGTTCCTCCGCTGCCTATGTATTCGGTGGTAAACCAAAATGTTTCATTATCGGAAGGATCCACTGACATCAGGGCATAATCACCCCAGCGTTCTACCCCGGTTTGGGCATAGGCACCAGTTTGAATAGTTCCTTCGGGTAAATCCATCAAACCCGTTCCTGCGGCATAGGCGCCTGCAGTTTGTCCGGTATAGCGGATGCTGGGAAACATGGTTGAACTTGAAACGGAATAACCCAGTCCAATTTTGTTGTTGGCATTCAGCATAATGCTGCCCATCCAGCGTGAATGAATATCGGGAGCATAAGTGCCGGTTTGGCGCACCACCCAGGTGGTTGATGGAGGAGTTTTACGAAGTTCGTACCAGCGTACACCGGCATGATCAGTGGCATCCACATCAACGGTATGACAACAGACAATGGTCTGATAGGTTCCGAAATTGCGGTATTGAGGTACATTCATAATTACCTGGGGTATGGCATCCACTTCCTGGGTGGTACCCTGTTGTTTGATATTCGTCCAGTTATTACCAAAGTTGCTGTCGAAGGCAGTGACAGGCAGCTGCTGTGTACGGCTGAAAGTGGATGAAGCAGTGGTTGTCCAGTTAACGGCCAGTTCATAAATCCATAGCTGATCGGCTCCACCGCCTATGGCATCGTCGTTCATAGCGATAAATAATCCGGGGGAACCGGCAGGAGCAAATGCCCCATCGTTATCAACAGGAGGTACGCAAACAAAACCGTCGATAGTGGTGGGGCGGTTAGGATTGGTGAAGCCTACCATTTTGGGAGTGGTCCCGCCTATAAGCATCTGGGCACGTTCGAAAACATAAATATCGTTGCTTCCGCCGTTGTTGTCACCCATGTAATAACCATCCTGCCAGATCCCGAACTTTTCATAATCCGGCATATCAGCCACGTCGAAAGAATATTTATACCAGGTTCCGGTCGGATCATTGGTGGTGGAAACGGCAATCATCATATAGTCGTTGCTTCCTGAAATGGAAAATTCAACAGCTAACCAGCGATCGGCCTGTTCGTCGTATAATATCAGCGGATCGCCGTCGTTGTAGTTTGCCCCGGTAACACCCGAAAACAACAGGTTCATATTGGTAGGTCCTGCCAGCAAGGTGCCGGTTTTACTGTAAATGGCATAAGTAGTATTAACCGTCTGCATATAATGATTAGGGCCGGCGGTACCATTACAATCGGGAGGATAGTAAGGGGAGGTTTGTCCGTCGAAATTTACAATCGGGGCTTTGACGCTGCCTGTGCTGCCCATAGTCTTTTGCCATGCTGCATCCGCACCTTTAGGCAAGGCTGTTTCGGCAAAAGGATATTCCCTGTTCCTTAGTTTCTTATTCAGGACTTTTTTATCGGCTTTTTCTTTTAAAGCCTGCATCTCTGCGGCAGTAAGAGCCGGTAGATCCCGCAGGGCCGGCGAAATTCCCATAAATGTGCCTTGCCCGAGAGTTGACGGGTGAACCACGTCATTCTGGGCCACTAATGGCAAAGCAGCTGCACTGAAGAGAGCAGCAAGCAGTAGAGTTCGTAAAATCATGTAGGTTTGGTTAAGGTGGCTGTTGAGTGTTTGAATGTGTTGAAGCAGTATAGAGGGGAATCTTTGGGATTCAGGGCAAATATAACATAATTGGCGATATGGCATCAATATCTTTTTCAGGCGGCATACAGCCAGGCAGATAGATGTTTTTAAATTCCTGCAGTTAGTATTATACTTAAAAGGCTATATCCCGATTGAGGCGGATTGAATGTCACTGGATCTGATTCCCGTGTAAAGCAAAGGAAACAATCTGTATGATCAACCCATAAAAAAAACGCCTGCCTTTTAAGGGCAGGCGTTTCGAAGCGTTCTTAATTACAAATGTTAAATTCAGTTCGGGTGATTAAAGAACAATCACTTTCATAATATGAATTTTTCCACCTGTTTCAATCTTCATAAAGTAATTTCCGCTGGCTGAAGCTGAGAGGTCGAATGAATAGGAGTTGGCTCCGCTGCAATGCCTGGCTTGTACCACCTGGCCTTTAGCATCCAAAATGGTTACTTTCATTTCCATCATCTCCGAAGAGGCGCTGCTGATCACGAAAAGTCCGGTGGTAGGATTAGGATATACCTGTATGCTATTCTCCGGGTTCTCTCCTACTGATACAAACGAAGGCAGCTGAATTACTTTTACCGTTGCAGGGAAAGTGCCTTCGCCCATTACCTGTATGCTGGCGGTGCGGATTACAGGAGTGAGGTTTTGCTGATAAGTAGCTGTAATTACACCATTGCCGGTGCCTGAGGTGGTAATGGAGCACCAGCTTGCATCGCTGTTGCAAATCCAGGTTGTATTGGCGGTAACGGTAAAGGTAGTGGTTCCGGCAGGATCAGGTACGGTACGTGAAGCCGGGGCCACATTTAAGGTAGCCGATGGACCTTGTTGAACCACGGTAACCGTTGCCGAAATAGGCATGATTCCGGTAGCTGTTACTACAATGGTAGCCGTGCGGCCCGAAGCAAATGCATTTTCACTGAAGGTGGCTACAACGGTTCCGTTGCCACTGCCCGGAGTGTTGATGGTGCACCATGGAGAATTGCTGGTAACCACCCACGACATATTGGAACTAACGGTAAAGTTTACGGTACCTGCCGATACACCCACGTTTTGATTATGAGGATCCACGGTAAGGAAAGGTTCAGCCGCTGCCTGGGTAAGAGTAATATTGGCATTGGGTGCACCCGGAACCGAAACTGTAAGGTAACTTACGCGAGGGCTGGTGGAGGTATTTGCATCGTAGGTTGCAACCATGGTTCCGTTACCGTTTCCGGAAGGAGTTACATTACACCAGGAAATGTTGCTGGTGGCCGTCCAGGCCGAATTAGTTACAACTGAATAATTCGCTGTTCCGGATGTGGCCGGTACATTAATATTGAGAGGTGTAACTACCAGTGTTGGAGGTGCCGGCGACTGGGTAACTGTTACAATAACAGGGGATAAACCGGCTACAGTAACGGTGATGTTTGCTACGCGTGTCGATGGTGTAGTATTTTCGAGATAGGTTGCGACAATAGTGCCGTTACCGGTTCCTGAAGGAGTTGGGGTACACCAGGCTGCATCGCTTACCGTTGTCCATGCTGAATTGGAAGTAATGCTGAAACTGGTATTCCCGGCGGGAGCTGTTACGTTCTGGTTAGCAGGTGTAACCGCCAGCGTTGGCGATCCGCCCGATTGCGTTACCGTTACCGTTACAGGAGTCAGTCCGATTACAGTTACGGTGACAGTGGCAATACGCGAGGCCGGTAAGGTGTTGAGCGCATAAGTAGCAACAATAGTTCCGTTACCTGATCCCGAAGGGGTAACCGTACACCATGCTGAGTTACTTGTTACTGTCCATGCCGAAGTGGAAGTTACGGCGAAATTGGTGGTTCCTGCCACGGCACTCACGTTCTGATTTGCCGGAGTCACAGTTAAGGTTGCTGATCCTGCAGCTTGTGTAACTGTAACCACTACCGGGGTAAGACCTGTAACCGTGACGGTGACATTGGCGGTGCGGGTGCTTAGTAACACATTCTGAGTATAGGTAGCCGTGATGGTACCGTTAGCTGTTCCCGAAGGAGTAACCGTACACCAGGCTGCATCGCTTGTAACGGCCCAGGCTGAGTTGGAGGTAACGGTAAAGCTCGTATTACCTGCAGGAGCCGTAACATTCTGGTTAGGAGGAGTAACACTCAGGGTAGGTGAAGTACCTGCCTGGGTAACGGTAACCACTACCGAAGGAGCGCCTACTGCAGCAACCGTGATGTTGGCCACGCGTGATGAAGCACCTGCATTTTGTGTAAATGTGGCTGTGAGGGTTCCGTTTCCTGTTCCCGAAGGAGTAACGGTACACCATGCTGAATTGCTGGTGGCCGTCCAGGCGGCAGTGGTAGTTACTACAAAAGGGGTAGTTCCGGCAGGTGAAGTTACGTTCTGATTGGGAGGAGTAACCGCAAGTGTGGTGGCTCCTGTGCCGGTGATTGATATATCATCAACTGCCCAGTAATAGCCGTAAGCACCGGTATAATTCCATTTGAATTTAACCTGCGACTGACCTGCAATGCCGGCAATAGCCTGGCTGAAGGTTACCGGGTTGGTGGCTGATGTAACTGTATAGGATTGGATTAAAACCCAGCTTGTCCCGTTATTGATGCTGTATGAAACCGTAGCTGACGATCCTGCATAACTCTTGAAATAATGTTTAAACGACAGGTTGATGGCCGTGTATGCCGTCATGTCGATGGTTGGGGATATCAGGTCGGCATTCTGTGAACCGCCGCTGCCATAGGCATCGCTGTTCAGGTAAGCATAATTTCCGGTAAGTGTCGGATTTGGCGTCTGGCCTGTGATAGCGCCAAACTGCCAAACTTGTCCGCCACCCTGGTTGTCAATCTGCGACCAGCAGCCGGGGATAACAGTACCCGAGAAACTCTCGGTGAAAGGAAGCGAATACACACCGCATAAGGTGCTGAATTGTACATCGTCACCGTAGTAAGTTCCACTGGCGTTGGTGGCATATGCCCTGATATGATAGGTGGTATTAGCAGTCAGGCCGGCTAAAGTGCTTACAAAAACACCTGTTCCTGCACCGTCGGTGGTATGACTGCCGGTAGCAACCGGGTTAGCCGTGGTGGCCCAGCAAACTCCTCTTGCTGAAACAGCTGCTCCTCCATCGGAAGTGACATTTCCCCCTGAGGTAGCACCTGTGAGCGTGATAGCCGTTGTTGCAGCCGTAGTAACTGCGGCGGCACCGGGTGTAAAGGTCAGATCATTTCCATTGGTAGTGCCTTCGCTGTTTACCCCAACCAGGCGGAAGTGATAGGTAACACCGCCGGTGAGGCCTGATATAGGTGCATTAACTGCAATGGCAGTGCTTCCTGCACCTGCAGCCACCGCGGTAGTGTTGGTCCCGTAAGCAATGGTGGTACCCCATTCAAAATGGTAATTGGTGGCATTCCCGTTTGGATTAACGGTTCCGTTTAAAGTGGCTGAATTCCCTGTGATGGCGGTTGCTGCAAGGGTGACTACAACAGGAGTGTTTGCAAATTTAAACGAAGCAATCTTGGTTGCCCATGGCCATGTACCGCCATAAGTGCCAACAAATTCCTGGGCGGTCCAGAAAGTCTGGTTGTCGGATGGATCAATAGCCATGGTGGTATAATCTCCCCAGCGGGTAGCGCCTGTCATGGCTACGGTACCGGTTTGAATGATGCCTTCAGGTATGGTAAGTGAATTCAGAGGATCGGCCGCTTTCCTGCCGGTAAAATAAATGGAAGGATACATGGTACTGCTCGAAACAGAATAGGCCAGGCCTATATCTCCGGCGGCATTCATAGCTATACTCCCCATCCACCTTGATTTCCCGTCGCCGGGGGCATAAGTTGACTGCTGATACATGGAAAAGGTCGAACCGGTCTTCCTGTATTCATACCATCGCATGGCCGATGCGGCACTAACGGTTACGCTGCGGCAGGTGACAAATGTTTCATATGTTCCAAAATTGCGGTATTGATTTCTGAACATCATGCGATCGCCCAATCCGTCAAGTTTGGTGGTTGTTCCTTGTTGCGACACGGAACCTGCTTCGGTATAGGCCGAAACAGCTAATTTGGTATTATAGGTAAAGGTTGAGTTGGCCGGAGTGGTCCAGTCGGCATGCAAAGCCCATATTCTTAACTCTGAAGAAGGCTGGTCGTCATAAATAAAGTAGTTAGGGGTGCCGGCAGGGGCAAAGGTGCCGTCACAATCGGAAGGTAACATCGCATAGCAGTTATTTCCAGCCGATGAGCCTGATCCACCTAAGTTTTCAGTCTTGAAATACACCATACGGGCAGTGGGATCACCTAAAATCATCTTGCTTCTTTCCATTACCGCAGCACCGGCACCTATAAACGGAGTACTGCCGCTATTGGTGTTAAAGCGGTTCATCGACATATAATAGCCATCCTGCCAAACGCCTAATTTCCCGTAGTCGGGCATATAGTCGAACTGGAAAGCATAACGGTAATATGAACCTGTAGGATCGCCTGAAGTGGAAACGGCAACCATCTGGTATTCGGTATAAGGAGTTCCGGCACAATCAATGGCAAACTGGCTGATGATCCAGCGGTCGGCATTTTCGTCGTACAGTATAATGGCATCGCCGTCGTTATGTCCATCCCAGTTACCCGAGAACCCGCTCCAGATGGTAGCTGTGGTTACTGGTCCATAGAGTGAAGTGCCGGTCTTGCTGAATATTTGCAGCATACAGTTTACAGCCTGAACATAATGGTTAGGGCCTACATCGCCTGCAGGATCGGGAGGAGTAACCCGTCCGCCGGTATTGTTGGCATTGGTTAAGCCGGCAAAGTTCATCAGGGGAACTGTTGAAGTTGCTTTATTGCCGTTGTTGTAATTGGCTTGTACAGCACCGTCGGCAACGCTTATGGGTGAAGGTGCTCTGAATTTATTGGGAATTTCATGTTCTGTTTCCTTCATCCATTTCTTCCAGAAGGCGTTTTTTACAGGTTTCATGTCCCGCAGCGGAATAGAAACATCCGAATAAACGGCATTTCTGACTTCGGCTACCTGCGAACTGGCCTTCAACGGACCGAAAACGGCCACAAAAATAAGCAGTCCAAATAACAAGGTAAAGTTGTTCTTCATAGTGATTAATATAGTGATTGATTAGTAATGGTTCAGATTCTTGTAAAGGGTATGTATGCGCACTTGATCAGTTATGACATTGTTATGCTCCTATCTTCCCTACGGTAACATATATAAATCCATAGTATGCTTATTTTGGAGCTATAGCACCATAATGCCCGACAGGCAATGGAACAAATCGGCTGCCGGTATTTGAATTACAAATTCTTTGGTACAGTAAAGCAAATCCTGTGAATAGTTTATCGCCAATGAGCGAAAAGGTAATAGATAAGGATTGGTCTTCAGCGGAACAGCGGTTCCCTTTCCCCTGATCAGCATATGCGGCCCAGGGCCAAACTGGCATATATTTGAATACACTTAATTCAAAGCTAAAGTGAGTTGTCCCAGTGGTCATTTGCTGTAGTGGCAGATTATGAAGAAAACCTTCAGAAGGTAAGTGTTTGGTTTTTCAGGTAAAAAGTGGGCTAAAGTACAGAACATTACCATGTAAACCAAACATTGTATATATTAAAACAGCACCTCAGTTAATACAGTACTATCCGAATTCGTAAGGATTGAGCTCAACAGGTATTTCCGGCTGTGAAATCCTCCTCTAACCGTTTTCTGACTATGAAATTTAGCCGTTATTTTTGGACCAGGACTTTCACGACATGTGTTTTTCCTCCGGTTTCAATTTTCAGGAAATAGCTCCCGTTGGATTCCTGTGACAGATCGAAGGTATAGGAATTCAATCCTTTACATAGTTTACGGATAATCGTTCTGCCTTCTGTATCGAGTATGCTGAGCTGAAAATCAAGCATCGAAAGTGAGGCGCTGCTGATCACAAAAAGCCCCCGGGTAGGATTCGGGTAAATCTTAAAAGTATCTTCCGGCTGATCCGCCACCGATACAAACGAGGGCAACTGGATCAACTGCACTGTTACCGGGCTGGCTCCGGAAGCGCCTACCAGAATAGCTGCTGTTCGTATCACCTGGGTGTTGTTCTGCTGGTAGCTTGCCGTGATAATCCCTGTGCCTGAGCCGGCGGCAGTCGGCTGGCACCAGATTGCATTGCTGCTGCAGGTCCAGCTGGTGTTCGATGTGACATTAAACGTGGTGCTCCCGGCGACATCGGTAACCGTGCGTGTAGCCGGGCTTACGCTTAAAGTGGCCGCTGATCCGTCCTGGAGAAGGGTCACAGTCACCGAAGGTAGGCCGGCAACAGTTACCGTTATATAGGCTGAACGCGCTGCCATGGAAGTGTTTTGCAGGTAGGCTGCCGTTATGGAGCCGTTACCCGAACCCGACAGGGTTACAGTGCACCAGGCTGAATTGCTGGTAACTGTCCATGCCGAATTTGAAGTCACAGTATAGGCTGCATTTCCGGCTGATGCAGTAACATTCTGGCTCGAAGGGCTTACCAGTAAAGTGGCTGCAGTTCCTGACTGGGTAACAGTAACGTAAACGCCTGGGGCACCTGCTGCTGTAACCGTGATAGTGGCAACACGCGAAGTAACCAGGGCATTCGCACTGAAGTCGGCCACTATGGTCCCGTCGCCTGTCCCCGAAGGGGTTACCGTGCACCATGCCGCGTTGCTGCTGGCTGACCAGGCCAGGTTCGACGTCACGGCAAAGTTAGCGCTCCCGGCAGAGGTACTCACATTCTGGTTTGATGGTGTAACAGTCAGCATCGGGGAACCTGCGGATTGAGCCACACTTACCACAACCGGTGAAAGCCCGGAAACAGTAACAGTGATGTTTGCATTGCGGGCTGTTAACGGAATGTTCTGGGTATATGTGGCTGTTATGGTTCCGTTGCCTGATCCTGAAGGGGTAATTGTGCACCAGGCAGCATCGCTGGCAGCCGTCCATGCCGAATTTGATGTAACTGTAAAGCTGGTGTTCCCCGCGGGGGCGGTAACATTTTGAATGGCAGGAGTAACGCTAAGCGTTGGCGAACCCGCCGACTGCGTTACAGTCACCAGCACCGTTGTTACGCCGGTAGCCGTCACGCTTATATTAGCTGTACGGGCCGTTAACAGGATGTTTTGTGTATAGGTGGCCGTAATAGTTCCGTTCCCGGATCCGGAAGGGGTAACTGTGCACCAGGCTGCATCGCTGGCAGCTGACCATGAAGTGTTTGAGGCAACGGTAAAGCTGGTATTCCCTGCCGGGGCACTCACATTTTGATTGGGAGGAGTAACAGTTAATGTAGGAGAGGCAGCTGCCTGGGTAACGGTAACGCTGACCGGGGGCGCTCCTGTAACGGTAACTGTGAGTGTGGCAACCCTTGAAGTTATACCTGTGTTTTGAGTATATGTTGCGGTAAGTGTTCCGTTTCCTGTACCCGAAGGGGTAAGCGTACACCAGGCTGCATTGCTGGTGGCGGTCCAGGCTGAGGAAGTAGTAACGGAAAAGGGAGTTGTGCCGGCAGCAGAGGCTACGTTTTGATTTGCCGGTGTAACGCTAAGTGTGGCAGCGGCGGTTCCTGTAATGGAAATATCATCAATAGCCCAGTAATAGCCGTACGTGCCGGTATAATTCCATTTAAACTTTACTGATGCCTGCCCGGCAACCCCGCCAATAACCTGGTTGAAAACAGCCGGGTTGGTAGCGGAAGTGGTAGTGTAGGAAACTACCTGGCTCCAGGTTGTTCCGTTATCAATACTGTACGATAAAGTTCCTGAAGAGCCTGCATAGCTTTTAAAATAATTACTGAACTGAAGGGTTACAGCACTGTAGGCAACCAGGTTCAGTGTGGGCGAAACCAGATCAGCATTCTGAGAATTCCCGCTTCCGAAGCCGTCGCTGTTCACAAAAGCATAATTACCGGTAAGGGTGGGATTTGGAACACCGGTGGTAATGGTGCCAAAGGCCCAGATTTCGCCGTTGCCCTGGTGGTCGACCTGCGACCAGCAACCGGGAAGGGTTGTGGCTGAGAAACTTTCGGTGAAAGGCAGGGTATAAATGCCGCAGGAGGTAGTAAACGGAATGTCATTTCCGTAATAGGTTCCGGCCGTGTTGGTCGCATAGGCCCTTACATGATAGGTAGTACTGGAGCTTAAGCCTGTCAGGGAACTGCTAAAGCTTCCAATGCCTGAACCATCGGTGGTATGTGTACCTGCAATGGTGGGGTTGGCTGAAGTATTCCAGCATACTCCGCGGGCCGTAACCGTTGCGCCTCCATCCGAAGAAATATTGCCTCCTGACGCAGCTGTGGTCATGGTGATGGAGGTAACGGCTGTTGTAGTGAGATTCACGGCACCAGGGGTAAAGGTCATGTCGTTGCCGTTGGAAGTTCCTCCGCTGTTAACGCCTACCAGCCTGAAATGATAGGTAGTTCCGGAGATAAGCCCGCTAATGTTGGCCGAGGCGCTCACAACGGCGCTTCCGGCACCGGCAGCCACTACAGAGGTGGAATTGCCATAGCTTATAGTAGTTCCCCATTCAAAATGAGTATTGGTAGCCGCAGCGTTAGGGTTAACGGTACCGTTTAAGGTAGCGCTGTTTCCGGTAACGGCCGAAGCTGCCAGGGTGATAACGGTAGGCGTAGCTTGTCCGGAAGAGGCAAGCCAAAGGGTTGCATTCATGATGAGGCGTTCGTGATTGCCGCCGGCATCGGCGGTCCAGCCGTTGTAAAGCGCATCGCCCGAATCGCCTGTACCGTCGTCGCAGGGGGAACTATCGCCAATGGCAGCCACTTTCCCGTTTCCGTAACTGGCATAGGAGAACATCACATTGGAATTGCCGAAAGCAGATCCGGTTTTGAAAATAACGCCCAGAACCGAGCTGTTTGCCGTGGTGCTCAGGGTCATGGAAGTGCCGTTGCTCCACATGGCAGAGGTTACATCGCCCATAACGCCGTGAAGAATTGGGTCGGCCGGCAGATTCGGGATGTTGGTGGTAGTTTGGGAGAAATTGGCCAGGTCGAAGGTAATCCCGAAAGGATTGGTCGCGATGCCGTTGTTGCTCATCAGGTCGTTCCATATCATGGGCGAGTCAGCCCCATCGCCGTTACGGTCGCTGATGGTATGATCCGAAACCATAAACAATCCTCCTCCGTTCTGAACGAACTGAATGATAGCGGTTTTTTCGGTTGCAGTGTATAAGATATTCGGCTCGCAATCAATAAAGATCTTGTAATTCGACAGGTCCTGGGGGTTACCGCTGTTGCCATAGGTAATGGCCCCGTTGTAAGGCAGGGTTTCAACCGTATAGCCTTTTTTTACCAGGTCGATGCCCCACGACGATAAGGCGCCGTTCCAGTAGGTCTCCGGTGTTGAAGCTGTAACCGTCGACTGTGCAGGGGTAGGGAGTTGCTGGGGATTCGATTCGTTGCCCTGGCCAACCACGGGAGGACCGTTGGAATAGCCAAGGTTGTGCAGGTCGGCATCAATAACCCAGTCCGCGTTGCTGGCCGATTCGGCTTTGGTAGCATTGAAGAGCACTTTAACCTGGGCATTTAGGGCTATAGGAGCGATGAGTGCCAGCAGAATTACGAGTAGTTTAGTCATATTTGTTTTCAGGGTTTTATTTACGGCTGGGAAATAGCCGTTAATGATGTAGCGTGTCATGAAGTTGCGATTCAGGCTGAGGATGAGCTACAGATATTTTTTCTGTATGAACTTAACTTCAATCTTAAACAGCTGTGTCAGGAGGTACTCCTGCATACAGGGATATCATATCTTTTGAGCGATGCATATCTCTAATCCTTTGGGAAAAGTAAATCCTCCCGATAACGGATGGTAAAGTTTAAATATCAGGCAGATAACCCGGAAAAGGCAGGATTACAAATAGTTTTAATATTCTATCGGACCTGGAAGGCAGCAGCGCTTTGAGACAGATCACCCGGGTATTAAAATTACCGGACTTCCCCTGGTTTTTCAGGCATGTTTTATGGCCGGATAAAATGGCTGCGTCGAAAATCAGCCGGCAAAAATAATAAAAACTATTTATATATACTCCTGTGATATGTAAATACATGTAAATATCTCGATGTTAAATCCTCCGGCCATATCAAAGCTGTTTTCAGGCTCCTAAAGCCGAATATAAAATGAAAGTATTGGCTGTTGGCAGGTGTGAAAAGGCTTTCATTCGATCACGATCTCGTCGGCAAAAATAAACGATTCGCTTCCGGCAGCCTGGTGCCATGAAGGCAAAGGGCCGGCACTCTTAGCGAGGACTTTCAGGTAACGGGTTTCCAGCTTATCGAAAGCGGCGGTAAAAGTGTGCACCAGCTGCCCTTTAGCGTCAAGGGGAACGTTATGCCCCAGGCTTGTAAGAAGTTGGTAGGTTATACCATCCGGGGAGGAATATATATTTACACTGGCGGGCAGCATTATCCATGAGTAGGTGTTCTGCAAAAAGTCGATGCTTACGGTTTTCACCGGCATGTTCTTTTTCAGATCTATTTCAATATCAAGGTCCTGGCCCTGGAAGCCCTGCCAGCGCCCGTCGGCAAAGTTGCCTGAGCCTTTTATGCCATCAAGAAGGGCCATATCGCCCCCGGCGGCATAAGCAGGATTATAGGGGCTGTAAGTTGAATTTAGTTTCTTCAGCCTGCCGATGCCCAGGTGCACAAATATCAGTTTCTGGCTTAGGTTGTACAACTTGCCGTTTAACAGCACTGCGGCTTTAATCAGGGTGCTGTTCCCGACTGATAATGGCGAGGTGAATACCTGTGATGAAGCTTCGGGATCAGTACCATCGGCCGTGTAAACGATGCACTGCCCGTTGAAAAGAGTTCGCAGGCTTACCTTGCGCAGCCCGTTGCTGTCCACATCCGAAGGCTCTATAAAAACCTGTTTATCCTGGTTGATCAGCCGGTCGGCCAGTTTGTTATAATCTTTCATGTTTTTATCGAGCCACCAGTTTCGGTTTTCCCTTTCCCACAGGCTGAGGTATGTAATTTTAATGCCATGCAGTTCTTCCAGCAGCAGGCTGAGTTCCTGTTTAACCCTGAGGATGGCTGCCTGGTCGTTTTGCTGTGTGGCGGCAAACAAATGAACCCTGGCAATATTTTTATGCGCTGCAAAGAGGATGCGGCTGAGGGCAAATGCGGCATAATCGAGGTTGTCGGCGTTCCGTACCGTGGTTTTCTGCAATGATGCGGCATCGGTGAGCAGTTGCTGAGCTTTCGCGGCGGCTTCCTGGTTAGCTGATTCCGTTTCACGACTGGTGTTCGAAGGGTAAAATGCGAGTATATCTTCCCAGAAGCCGCTTTCGCCTACCAGGCCTTTCGCCTTACAGAAGCGGAGGCTATCGATACGCTGATATAGCTGGGTAACGCCCGCTTTCTGGAAGAATACCGCGTCGAAGTTCCTGTTAAAGGCTTCAAGCTTTTCATCGCGTTGTTTGTTGGCCGCACTGCCGCTGAGTGGTAAAGCCGGGTTCCACGAACATTCTGCGCCCCAGGCCAGCCCGTGCCAGTTATATTCGAAAAGGTTATGCCCGTTATCGTCCCATGCGGTATTCATCATGCCCATGGCACCCAGTTTGGCGCCATCGCGGGCATAATTCGAAATGTTAACGGCGGCACTACTCATGGAAGGCCATAGTTCGCCCCAGCATCCTACACCGGGGGCCACCATAAAGTCAAATCCGGAGGTCACAAAAGGATGAATGGCATCGTCAAAGCTTTCGGCGGCCTGGTATCCCCAGGAAAGAATCACCAGATCATGTGGCAGGCGGCTGATGATATCCTTGTTGTTAACGGCTATGTCGCCCCACATCATCAGGCGCTTTCCATATGGCTTGATGAGTTTGTCGAGGCGGTTGATATGATACGCATATATGCCGCTTTCGCCCAGGCTGTCGGCCATGGCTTTGCTTTTCCCCTCGCCCAGTCCAAAGGTTTCGTCGCAGTTGATATTGAAGAAGCTGCTCTTATAAGCGGGGATCATTTCGGCATAGATGTCCGAAAGGAAGCTGTAGGTGCCTTCGTCAGCCGGGTTAAGTATGCTGCCATTATCGGCCAGGTGGGCATAAAAAGGATTCGAAAGCATTTTCTCCTGGTGGCCGAACGACTGGAAATTCCCCATCATTTCGATATGATACCTCGAAGCGTAAGCGGATAATTCCTTTATTTCGGCAACGGTGAGGCCGTCGGTAGGCGAGATGTCAGGGTATTTTTCCGAACGGAAGGTATTTTCGGTGTACAGGTTGAAAAAGTTCTGCTTAAACTCCGCCATGGTGCGTATCTCCTTTTTGATGAACTCAAGGCTGGGGATAGGTCCCCGGCTGATATCGTCCATCCAGCCCCGGTAACGCATGGTGGGTTTATCGGTGACGGCAAGGCACGGAATGCCGGCCGGACCGCGGTTGGAGCGGATAAGCTGCCTGAGCGACTGAACGCCATAGAACAAGCCGGCTTCGGTGGGGGCCGCTATCACAACGCAGCGGGGCGAGATATGCAGGAAATATCCTTCGTCGCCCAGCTCAACAGGAATGCTGAGCTTTTGCGCGGAAAGCCATTTCATGACTTCGGCATCGCGCCCGGTAAGGCAGAGCACTATGGATGCTTTTGCCAGCCTGTTGCTTATAACAGGCCGGAATCCCAACGCTGAATTTATTTCTTCGGCCAGTCCTGCGGCGGCAAATGCCGTTTCGGTGTATTGAGGGTTCCCGACAAAGATGGAGACCGAAGGCTGTAGCGCGAAACTCCCTTCCAGCAGGCGGAGATCTTTGGGTGAGGGTATTATATGGATCGTCGGCTGAGCCACCACATATATCGTAGATCCGGCCAGCAGCAAAACCAAATAGGAGGTTAGAAGGAAAGAGGATAATTTTATCATGGCAGCCGGGTTTACGAAATTAAATCCAACCTCTCAGCCTGTAATAGGTCAACCCGAAATATTCGCGCAGAACCAGCACTTCCAGTTTGAGCTGGGTCCAGAACTGGTAGCGGAACTGCAGGTTATTGCCGATTGATGGCACATACCTGTTTCCTTTCAGGTCGCTGTCCTTAAATTTTAGATCGCTTTCGAGGGAGTGTTCAAAGGTAGGCATCCCGCTAACGTTTGTAAACCCGCATTTCCTGAAACACAGCACTGAGCGTTTCATATGTTCGGGCGAGGTGACCAGGGTTAATGGCAAGCTTAATTGTGCAAAGGTTTTACCGGCCGAAAGTTTTTGCGCCTGCTCACGGGTATTGCGACCCAGGCATTCAAAATCAATTTGCCTCTTATCAATACCCCTTAGCATCAGCTCCCTGGCCGTAAGCTGAGCCGCACCCGTGCTGTCGGACAGTTCGCCCGGAATGGAAATCACAATGCGGGCGGCAGGGTAAGTTTTTCCGGTACGGGCCGTGTACCAGGCGAGTAATAAACCGCTTTCGCTCGGAATGCCGGAGCCGCTCAGCAGCACAATGGTAACAGGAGGTTTTGTGATCCTGCTGTTGCAGTTGCCCAGATTGTAATACGCCCAGAAAGGGACTTTTGTAAAGGCAAGGGCACACAGCAAAAAGAAGGTACAGCCCGATATATATAACAGGTACTTAACAAACCGGGCTGCCCTGCTGCTTTTCTTCTTCATGCGTTCATAATTTATTACAGCACATTTCGGGTGCCGGTTTACAGGGATAGATAGCCGGTTTGCGAACCTGCTTTCTGGAATATCATTTCTAGGGACCTTGTAACTTTACTCTTCTATAAGCTTCATACTGGCGCATATCAACAGTTTAGCCTGATTTGCACTTCCAAAAGAGGGAAATTGTACCGAATACCTTTCTTGTTTTTCGACAAACTACTTCCGAATGATGAACATAGGGGTTTCTATCTTATTGCTTTCGTTTAGCGCCCTGTCCTTGATATAAATTTCAAAAGCAATGGTATCGCTCAGCAGGATTTGACGGGCGAAATAGAGTTCCAGGGTCATGGTGATATTCCCTTTGATATTTTTATTGCGACCTGTTGGGGTGAGTATGGGTATACGGGCATTAAAAGTTACGGTGCTGTCAACCGGTTTAACTTCAACCAGCTGCTTGTTAACATATTGCATGAATTTAAGATAAAAATTGTATTTATAGGGTTCAACCGTATCGGACTCCGTCAGGCCTATGTCCCCGTCGCCGTCGGTATAGGATACCGTAATGGCCCCCAGCGAATCCTTCCCTGTAATATCCTTAGCCGTGGCAAAACCGCCGAATTCAATATGAGGCTGAACGGGGTATTGCTGTTCTTTCACACATCCCGTAAGCCCGGCGATTAATGTAACTATGAGGATAAAACCTATCTTTGTGTATAATTTCATGGTAAACATTAACAAGGCATAAAATTACAAAATTTCTGATATGGACTTCACCGTATTTAAACAAAGCATATTTAATCTGCAGGGTCCGCAGGAGTTTAACGAAATAGCCATGGGTTTATTTCGGTATCAATACGCGAACAACAAAATTTATAATCGTTTCGTGGATGCCCTGGGCATAAAAGTGAGCCAGGTACATGATACGGAACAGATTCCTTTTCTCCCTGTTGGGTTTTTTAAAACGCATCAGATTGTCACGGGCGAATTTCCCGCAGAGGTTATTTTCGAAAGCAGCGGCACTACCGGCATGGAAACGAGCAAACACTACGTGGTGGATACCGCTTTGTACCAGGAAAGCTTTACCCGCAGCCTACAGCTTTTTTACGGCGACCTGTCGCAGTATGCCGTTTTTGCCTTGCTGCCCTCCTACCTCGAACGGCAGAACTCCTCCCTGGTATATATGGTCGAAAAGATACTGATGCAGTCGAACCGGCGCATGGGGGGCTTTTACCTGAACGAACTGGGGGAGCTGCAGCAGCAGATGCTCGAAGCGCAGCGTCTGGGGCTGAAAATCATTCTCTTCGGGGTAACCTTTGCCCTGCTCGATATGGCCGAAAACTTCCCTTTGAATATTCCGGAAGCCATTATCATCGAAACCGGGGGCATGAAAGGCAGGCGTAAAGAACTCACCCGCATGGAACTGCATGAGCGCCTGTGCGCGGCTTTCGGCGTGGCAGGCATACATTCGGAATATGGCATGACGGAGCTGCTCTCGCAGGCCTGGTCGAAAGGCGGGGGCGTTTTCCGTACGCCCCCCTGGATGAAAATCATGATTGCCGATACCAACGACCCCTTAAGTTTCATGCCGGGCGGGCAAAGCGGTGGAATCAATATCATTGACCTGGCCAATATCCACTCCTGTTCGTTCCTGGCTACCCAGGACCTGGGAAGGGTGCTCGCGGATGGAAGCTTCGAGGTGCTGGGACGGTTTGATAACAGCGATATCCGGGGGTGTAGTTTGATGGTGGGGTAGGGGTGGGGGATTGAGGGGATTGAGGGGATTGATTGGGAGACAGGGAGACAAGGAGAAGGGGAGACAAGGAGAGGATTGACGGGATTGAGGAGATTGATGGGATTGATTGGGAGACAGGGAGACAAGGAGAAGGGGAGACAAGGAGAGGATTGACGGGATTGAGG
>CAIPFN010000328.1 GCA_903864265.1 uncultured Bacteroidales bacterium
CATTAATCTGTGGCATTTATTTAGATCATTAATCAGTGAATCTGTGGCTTCTTTTTTAAACATTAATCTGTGGCATTTATTTAGATCATTAATCAGTGAATCTGTGGCTTCTTTTTTAAACATTAATAAGTGGCATTTCACCCTGGTATTGTAAAGTAAAAAGTAGTCCCTTCGCCTACCATCGATTCGAACCATATTGTTCCTCCGTGCCGCTCAACAATGCGTTTGCAAATGGATAAGCCTATGCCGGTTCCGGGGTAATCCTTTGCTGAATGTAAGCGCTGAAAAACGCTGAAAACCTTGTCGTGGTATTGCATTTCAATTCCTATCCCGTTATCTGCCACCGAAAACCGGTACATATTGCCCTGTTTGGTACAAGAGATATGTATTTGGGGCAATTCCGCTTTCTTTTTAAACTTAACGGCATTTTCGATTAGGTTTTGAAATACTCTCATAATCTGCGATTCATCGGCTGTAACAAGCGGTAAATCATCGCTGCTTAGTAAGGCATTATTTGCAGCTATCAGCTGGTTCAGAATTGTAATAACCTGCCCAACAATAGCGTTGGTGTTAACCTGCTCGAAATGCTTTGCATGGGTACTTATTCTCGAAAAATCAAGTAAATTGACGAGGAGTCTTTGCATACGGGCTGATCCGTCAACCACAAAGTGAATATAGTCGTTTGCATCCTGGTCTATTTTGTCTTTGTATTTGCGTTCCAGTAGCTGGATAAAGCTGGAAATCATGCGCAGAGGTTCCTGCAGGTCATGCGAGGCAGCATACGCAAATTGTTCCAGATCTTTATTCGCATTTTCCAGTTCTTTTGCCCGCTTCTCCTTTTCATCATTCTGAAAGGCAAGTTCTTTATTGGCAATGATTAACTCAGCTGCCCGCTTTGCTTTCTCCTCGTTTTGAAAGGCAAGTTCTTTGTTTAAAATATCAAGTGTATTCTTAGCTTCAACGGCATCATTCATCATTTTTAAAGCTGCACCCTGGGAATTTGCCAATTCATCCACTGTTTGAGTTAGTTCAGCTGTTCTTTCAATTACCTGTTGTTCCAGTGTTTCGTGCGAACGACGCAATTCATCTTCTTTTAGCTTTAAGTCCGTTATGTTAGCGACCATAATACAAACGTCGCCCAATAGTTCGGCAGGTAAAGGGCTGAATGAAAGATGCAAATGGATGGGATGGGCTTTCTCGTTTTTTATATAGGTTAACTCACCATCGGTTTTCCCTTTAAGCCCTGCCTGCAGCAGATCGTTGTATTTTTGGATGTCGGTTTTGGGGAAAAACTGATTAAACCAGGAACCCATAATTTGTTCAGGCGCAATTGACACAAGCTCAGCAAACCGGCGGTTGCAATACAGAACAACACCTTCGGCCGAAACAACAACAGCTCCTTCGTTCATTTCTTCGATGATGACACGATAGGGAGTTTCGGCAGAAGAAATTGAGAAGACTTTTTCGCCGTCAGCACCGGAAACAACTATTGCATCCACTTCGCCGTTTCGGATTGCATCGAGTGTTTCGTTAGCTTCGGCCAGGCTTGCCCGTAATTCTTCGTTTTCGAGCAGAAGTTGTTTTTCTGTTTTCGATATTATTATAGATGGCATAGCCTGCTTTTTAAAGAGATTATTTTCCTTTCACTTTTCGCAAATCGAGCCCTACAAGTACCCTATCGACAACCGACAAATCGCCGATAATACGGTGCAAAGGCAGGGGCAGCTTTTTAATAAGGGTTGGCGCGGCAATAATCTGTTCGCCTTTGGCCAGGGTTGGGTTTTGGTAAAGGTCTATCACTTCCAGTTCGTAACGGCCTTTAAGGTATTCCTCGCAGATTTTTTTTATATTGGCAATTGCACTAACCGAATTAGGTGTTGTGCCAGCCACGTATAATCGCAAATGGTAAATGGCACTTTCTGCGTTTTCGATAGCCTGCTCAAATTCCAGGGCTTCGCCAGACATACTGTTTATTTGATTTTTCATCTGTTATTAATTTGTTTTTTAAAGGTCAGATGGAATACGCCATAATATCATTTTCGGTTGGTGAGAAAATTTTCTCATGGCTATTTCATGTGTTATTTTTTGATTTTTTACGGGTCACATGGAACTCGCCATGAAAAATAATCATTGCTCTGTGAGACAATTTATTGTCATGGCTCGTTTCATAATACCTGTTTTTTTGATTATTATGAAACAACCTTTAAATCCAAACCCACCAATACGCGTTCGGTGTTCGACAAGTCTCCGATAATTTTTCGCACCGGCACAGGTAGTTTCCTCACAAGGGTAGGTACTGCAAGAATCTGGTCTTCGCGGCACAGTTGCGGGTTCTTGATCAGGTCAATTACTTCAATCTGGTATTTGCCTTTTAATTGCTCTTCGCAAATTGCCTTAAGGTTTTTGAAAGCGGTGATGGACTTAGGCGTTTGCCCGGCTACATACAAGCGTAATATCCAGGCATCGTTCGCTTTAGTATCCGGCTTTTGCTTTGGGAGACCTGTTTCCGAAATATCTTTTTTGGCCGTCATTTCTATTTCGTTTTAGCATTGTTCCCTTTCGGTTTATGTAGGTAGCTTGTTTTAAAGTCAATATCGCCCTTCCGGTTTTTTGCCATATCAACCCTGTCCTGTAAAAGCAGATTTTCGCGAAGCTTATTCAGTTCTATGTTTTTTAATGTTTCAATTTCTTCCGCTTCAAATTCGGCCTTCAGAAAATCAATCTGAGCATTAATTGCTTTGCGTTTTCGCTCCAATGCAAGTTGTTTGTTTTCTATCTCCTGAGCACGTAATAATTTTTCAGCTTTTTCTTTTGCTTCTTTTGTAATTCTCGATGAGCCTGTAAGTACACCCTCAGGACCAACGTACACATCAAGCAGTTCCACGCCATGGTCGGTCAGTTTAAATTCACGGATTTGGTTCGAATGTGCCATTCCGCGCGATTTAAGTATGTACATCCCGCGGTTACGCTCTCCGCCTAATTCAATATCGCGCAAGAGTAACCATGTGTCAATCAATGATGAAATATCTATTCCTGTGAAATCGTTTACTCCTGTGGTCAAATGTGTCATAAACACACTGATATGATTGATTTTTAAAAAGTCGACCATACGCATGATCATCGACTTGGCTTCAAACTGGTTAGTGCCGATGATAAAACTGCTCAGCGGGTCTATAACCACTACCTTTGGTTTAAAGTCATTCACTGCTTTATGCATGGCGGTGAGGTAGGATTCCAAACCGTAAAAAGTAGGGCGTTTCGCATGAAACACCAACAATCCCTTTTTTTCCCATTGTTCCAGGTCGATGCCGATCGAACCCATGTTGCGTATAATCTGCCGGGGCGATTCTTCCAGCGCAAAATAGAGTACTTTCTCTCCACGGGCGCAGGCGGCATCCGAAAAACATGCGGATAAACTGCTTTTCCCCACACCGGCTGTTCCGGAGACAAGCACTATGCTTCCGCGGTAATACCCTTTATTGCCCAGCATGGTATCGAGGCGTGGGATACCGCTTGATATGCGTTCGGACGATACTGTGTGCTCCTGTCCAATTGAGGTGATGGGCAAAACAGAAAACCCGCTTTCTTCGATGATGAACGGATACTCGTTGGTGCCATGGGTTGAACCCCGATATTTTACAATCCGCAACCTCCGTGTAGATGATTGTTCGGTTACCCGGTGGTCGAGCACAATAACGCAATCACTAACGTATTCTTCCAGTCCCTGCCGCGTAAGTGTACCTTCACCCCGCTCGCCGGTAACTATGGCTGTTACCCCTTTTTCTTTCAGCCATTGAAATAAGCGGCGGAGCTCGGAACGCAATATAAGCGGATTTGGCAAACCTGAAAAAAGAGTTTCGATGGTATCTAATACTACCCGCTTAGCTCCTATGCTATCAATGGCATAATTGAGCCGGATAAATAAACCCTCCAGGTCGTATTCGCCCGTTTCTTCAATTTCCTTGCG
>CAIPFN010000329.1 GCA_903864265.1 uncultured Bacteroidales bacterium
ATAAGCGGTCGAATTCGTGTGGATCGATTGTCGCATCCGAATGCAGTTTTTCTTCATCCCGGAAAATAATGGATGCTATGCCGGTAAGCCCCGGCTTACAGTTATAAAACTGTTGTTGTATATCGGCCGAGAACTTCAGGAAATCCACCTCCATTAACGGTCGCGGACCCACAACCGACATTTCACCTGTAAGTATGTTAATCAGTTGAGGTATTTCATTCACTTTCGAACCCCTCAGGTATTTACCCATGGGGGTGAGCCTCCAGTCGTTCTGAATTGTAATGCTTCCGGTACCCAGGCCGGGACTTGCCTTCAGCATGGTGGCAAACTTCCATATGCTGAAGTTCCTGTTCAGGTAGCCTCTCCGTTTCTGAAGGTAAAAAATATAGCCTTCCCCGGTGAGTTTCAAAGCAATGGCAAGGGGAATGAAAAAGGGCAGGAAAATCAGTATTCCCGCAAAGGCGAATATTATATCCCCCAATCGTTTAACGTATTTGTACATATGGTGTAATAGTTTTTATAACATGCGTCCTAAGGCCCGGTTCAATTTCAGTCCAAACTATCCGGGAATTTAATTCAATCTTAGCTGTCTTCTTGTCAATAGTTGTTTGCCTGCGCAGATAAATTCGTGAGCCTGTATTGTAAATTATTTTCAGGAACTAAATAGAAGATCAGCAGCCACTAAAATCCCTTCTATACACTTAAGTGTATCGGGAACATTACGAATCCGGCTATGAGTATCTGAAGTTACTTTGAGCCTTTCAGCACTGCATTCTTATTTGCCGGCAGCAAAAAATTACATTTTCTGGTCCAGGTTCTTTCCTGTTTCAATATGGTGGAAACCGGGAAGGTATGCTTTCATCACTTCTACAATAGCCTCTTTTGTCAGGGATGGCTTTTGCAGTGTGCTTGTCAGTCGCTGAATGAGCGACTGCATTTCGGGAATGGTCTTCCGTGGTGCATTCTTAATGATTCCCAGTGATTGAAAGGTAGTTAAATCCAGCAGTTCCGAGTCGGTATAAAACTCTTCAAAGGTTTTTTCACCCGAAGTTTCCGATTCAAAGAAATAAACGGGGTAATGGGTTGAACCTGCATGCAGTTTGGTTGCTTCAGTTTTGGCTTCTTCTTCGCTCGAGCAGCTGAGGGTTTCATATCCCAGCGTTTTCAGGAAAGCAATAGTGATATCTTTGAAGTTTATCATCTGTGCTTCTTCCAGTTTCGGGAAAAAGATATCACCCGTGCTTCCGGTGATGCAAGCCATCAGGCATATCTGCCCTGATTCCTGTGGGGAAACAAAAAAGCGCCTGATATCCGAAGGACACGACAAAGGTTGTCCTTTCATCAGTCGTTCGAGGTACCCTGCCAGCAAGCTGCCGTTCGAAAAAGCTACGTTGGCAAATCGCGCCGTGGTGATAGGGAAAAGTGTGGAGTACGACATGATAACCTCCTCCATAATCTTTTTACTGGCCCCCATGATATTTACGGGGTTTGCCGCTTTGTCGGTCGACACGCAGAAAAAATGCGAAGGGGGCTGCTGGGCCAGGCGGCTGAGTAACTTCTCTGCTTTTATGATGTTGTTTTCGAGAAGAGCCGTTACCGAATACTGATCTTTTTCGCTGCGCACATGTTTGTGGGCTGCAAAGTTCGCCACTATATCGAAAGGGCCTGAATCGGACAGGATGTTTTCGAATACCGGGTCGCCAAAATTGATGGGATACGTTTTATACACCTGCGGAACTACTGTGCCAGTGGTGCTTCTTAAGTCGCGGGTAAGTTCGGTGAGGTAGTTTTCGCTCAGGTCAACCACGCATAAGCGACCGGGATTAAACCGCAGGGCCTCCCGTATAAAGGAAGAACCGATGGTACCGCCTCCTCCGATTACCAGGACCGACTTTCCTGCTATTTCCTTATTCAGGATTTCTGATTTGCTTTCCAGGTCGGCTTTGAAAAAACTTTCCTGGCGAAAGGTGATGTGATCGGAGATAAATTTTTCGATGTTAAGCATATAGTTTTGTTTTGCCACTTTGATGCAAGTGGATGAGATGTATGAGTTGCAGTAAGTGCCCTTTGGCTACTCCTACCGGAGGTACGTTCTTTTAAGATGAGCCTGTCGGAAAACTGAGAAGTGTGAGATAAGCTAAGGAGCGTTGGGTGAATATAAAGTGAGAAGGGGTGGTTATTTCTTTTTAGGTACAGTATCTTTGGTTGGGGGAAACTCAGTTCGGACCTGCTGAATCTGATGAGGCTTAACTCCTCTGCCCGCGGGTATCAGGCTGATTGTGAGGTTGCATTCCAGAATCTGCATTTGAAAGTGCTTAACTAACCTCATTCTTATGCTGTTTTATCAATTCGTTATTTTACCCGGGTTTTCACATGATATACTGCGTGACAAATAACATTTAATGGTTTTATTTTGTCATCAGATTCTTCATTTCGTCCACAACCCTTTGTCTTTCCTCGTCGGTAATATTCGAACTTGACGGAAGACACAAACCAATATCGAACATATGCTCAGCAGTGCCGTCAGTATAGGCAGGATATTGGGCGAATACGGGTTGCAGATGCATGGCTTTCCATAAAGGCCGGGTTTCGATTCCCGGTTTCTCAAAAGCAAGCCGGATATTTTCACGGCTAATGCCTCCTGTTTTGGCCGGATCAATCAGTAGGGTAGTCAGCCAATGGTTCGAGAAATAGCGGTCGGAAGGTTCACTCTGAAAAGTAATTCCTTCAATTCCACCCAGGTGTTCTCGGTAAAAAAAGTAATTTTCACGCCTTTTGCTAATCCTCTGGCTGATCACTTCCATCTGCCCGCGGCCTATACCTGCGCATATGTTGCTCATCCTGTAGTTGTACCCTATATGCGAATGCTGGTAATGCGGGGCGCTGTCGCGGGCCTGTGTGGCAAGGAACAAGGCTTTCCTGCAATATTCCTCCTTTGCCGATACCAGGGCGCCTCCGCCCGAGGTGGTAATGATCTTATTCCCGTTGAACGAGAAAATACCCATCTCGCCAAATGTGCCCGTATGCCTGCCATCGAAAGTGGATCCCACCGATTCGGCAGCATCTTCAATCACCGGTATTTCGTATTTTTCAGCTATCTGCATTAGCTTGTCCAGTTGGGCCGGCATGCCATATAAGTGAACAAGGATGATCGCCTTTGGCTTTTTGCCTTTCGACAAACGGTCTTTAATCGCCGTTTCGAGCAGTTCCGGACTCATATTCCAGGTGGCGGTTTCCGAGTCGATAAATACAGGTATGGCTCCCTGGTAAACGATAGGGTTAGCTGAAGCCGAAAAGGTAAAAGAGGAACATAGTACTTCGTCGCCCCGCTCAACGCCCAGGAGGATCAACGCCAGGTGAATGGCGGAAGTGCCCGATGCCAGGCAGGTGCAATTGGCGGCACCTGTAAAGGCTTTGATGTCATTTTCGAGCCCGTTTACATTAGGCCCAAGCGGGAAAACATGGTTGTGTGCAAATGCCTCGTCAATATACTTCATCTCGTTACCACTCATATGTGGGGAGGAAAGCCAGATTTTTTCCGATGATTGTGTCATGCTGTATTTATTATTCCAGGTAGATTGATTGTAGAATAGGAGGGAAGGAGAAAGGTTAAAGGAGAAAGGAGAAAGGTTAAAGGTTAAAGGATGAAGGTTAAAGGTTAAAGGTTAAAGGATGAAGGATGAAGGAGAAATGTTAAAGGAGAAAGGTTAAAGGTTAAAGGAAAAAGGTTAAAGGTTAAAGGAGGTGGGTTAAGGTTTAAAAGGTGAAAGGATAAAGATTAGAGTAGTTGCCAACGCTCCCTGCTTCTGACTCTTTACAATCTTTGCCTGTCGAGCAGCCAAAAATTCAATAGTTTCACATATTCCCCTAATACAGCCTGGATTTCTTCCTTATGTATCCACCAGTCCTTTGCCCGGAAACCGGTGTATTTACTTGGGCTGGAGAAGATGGTCACGGATTTCCCGCTTTTTTCAAAAGCAGTTCTGAAAATCAGGGAAGCTCTCCGGGTGTGTTCGGCCGATGAAACCAGGAGCAATGTTTTTATACCGGGCTTATCTTGAAGATAATTCCTTACTATGGTGGCTTCCTGTTGGGTGCTGCGTGCATCGCCTACGATGGTGACTATGCTGTCGGCCGGGATTCCCAGGGCAATGGCTGCATTCCGGGCCTGTATGGTATTGCTGATGATATGTGCACCCCTGGCTTCGAGGGCGGCATAGGCACCCATGCTTTCTTCCACTATAATAACCTTTCCGGCAACCCCGGCATGGTATAAGTCGGAGGCCTGCAAAACCCTGTCGGCAATGCTTCCCATAAGTATCACCATCGCATCGGCATGCACCGGTGTATCCTCCTTTACCAGCCAGGTTCCGGCCCTTCGGCAGGTTGTAGCCAGTAATAGGATCAGTATACATAGGCCGGCGGTAAATATTAGGCGGCTTCGGGTAAAGTGGAGTGACAAAGGGCGATGGAAGGTTAACAGCAGGGAGATTTTTTCACAACTTACAGAAATTGTGTGGAATCCTTCAAGCCGGAATCACTGCAGCCGGGAGCGGTGCAGCATTGAAAATGTGAAATGGGTTTACGCTTTTGGTTCTTTGCTTACCATTGAAGCCAGGAACAGGAAAATCCCGAGCAAAAGGAAATTGTATGCAGGATAAAAATAATTCGACCACATATGGTTCCACAGCACACCACCAGCTATAACGGATATAACACCAAGGATCATCATCACAATTCCAATAGCCCCGCTGAGCCAGGCAATATTTTTTAGAGTGTTTTTCATGGTTCTGATAATTTTAGAGAGTAAAAATATGGAAAAGATTTATATTGCGCAAATCTTCCTCCCTATGCAGTGATTTATGCTAATCCTACGATCAGTATCCCACAAAGTGCAATACGCTCTCCTCTCTCACTACTCACTTCTCCCAACTCCCAACTCACCACTCCACTTTAACCTTTAACCTTTAGCCTTTAACCTTCCTTTTCTCCCAACTCCTAACTCACCACTCACCACTCTACTTTAACCTTTAACCTTTAACCTTCCTTTTCTCCCAACTCCCAACTCATCACTCACCACTCACCACTCACCACTCTACTTTAACCTTTAGCCTTTAACCTTCCATTCTCCCAACTCCCAACTCACCACTCACCACTCACCACTCACCACTCACCACTCACAACTCACCTCTCCCAACTCCCAACTCAATTCGCCCATTCATCATCCAGTTTTTTACCGAGCAAAGTGAACAGTATAATTTTAATGTCTAAAAAGAAGGACCAATTCTTTACATAATTGTTGTTGATACGTACTTTGGCCGGGTACAGGATTTCATCGTTGTACCTGATGGGATCATCGTGTTCGGCCAGCAGCTCTTCTTCGTTGGAGTATTTAATGCTTGCGGCACCCGTCAATCCGGGACGAAAGCTAAGCAGGAGCCTGTCGTCGCCTTTCAAAATATCGGCATAGCCGGGCACATCGGGCCTGGGGCCGACAAAGCTCATGTCGCCTACCAGTATGTTCCAGAACTCGGGCAGTTCATCAAGTTTGTATTTACGCATAGTGGCTCCCAGGGGAGTAATACGGCTTTCGCCTTTCACCGAGATCGTACTTCCACCGTGATTTACTTTCATGGTACGAAATTTCACCATCCTGAAAAGCCGGGCATCACGGCCTACCCGGTTTTGCCTGAAAAAGATAGGCCCCGGCATTTTTACCTTTATAAGAAAGGCAATTACTGCATAAACCGGCAGGAAAACAATTAATCCAAAGATGGATGCTGCAATGTCGAAGAGTCTTTTTAAAATCATACTTGAAGGATGTTTTAGAAGTAGTGAGTTGTGAGTTGTGAGTAGTGAGTAGTGAGTTGTGAGTTGTAAGTAGGGAGTTGTGAGTAGTGAGTTGTGAGTTATGAGTTGTTAGTTATGAGATGGGAATGCTGATCCCAAAAGCGAAAGAGCGCATATATCATCATATGCAACAGGGAGAGAGATTAGATAAACGTATTGAAATGTATTTTGCATTGCTATATTGTTAGTTAATTGATTAGTATTAAGAACATTGGCATAACTGGGGAGATGAAGCAGGTAGTATTCAATCAGCTTCGCAATGATTAGACTTTATTACAATGAGAGTATTAGCTTAACTGTGTACACGAGATGTCAGGTAGTGCTCAATCAACTGCGTAAAGGTTAAATTTTAATTCCACATTTTCCCTCTCCAAAGATATTGATAAATTGCTGTATCATGTTGGGTCAAACATGTTGTGGATTGAGCTGTTTTTTTGCCCGTAGGCATAAATTCCAATAGAACATCATTTCCAGATTTAAAATATTTCCCGTAGGGAATTAACAGCCTGTAGCCCTGTTACCCATCCGTTCCGGAATCAGATTGTTTATGCCCTGCGG
>CAIPFN010000330.1 GCA_903864265.1 uncultured Bacteroidales bacterium
ATAGAGGAGCTGATCCGTGAAGTAGATGTGGTAGATATTGTGACACCTACTGTTGCCCACTTTGAAAATGCAGCCCGGGCCCTCAAACAATTCAGGCATGTATTTATTGAGAAACCCATTGTCACTTCACCCGAAGAGGCATTGAAACTGATAGAGATGGCCCGTGAACTGAACGTGAAAGTTCAGGTGGGGCATGTTGAACGTTATAATCCCGCCATGGTGGCAGCATTCCCGTTCATTGACAATCCCATGTTTATTGAAGTGCACCGCCTTGCCAGTTTCAATCCCAGGGGTACGGATGTGCCCGTGATCCTGGACCTGATGATTCATGACATTGACATCGTTTTGCACACCGTGCATGCCCGTATCAAAAATGTGAGTGCCAGCGGGGTAGCCGTGGTGACGGATACTGCCGATATAGTTAATGCCAGGCTTGAATTTGAAAACGGTTGCGTGGCGAACCTCACGGCTAGCCGTATATCGCTGGTTCCCATGCGAAAAGCCCGGTTTTTTCAGCGCGATGCCTATATATCCGTTGACTTTCTGAATAAGAAAACAGAAGTTGTGCGCATTAAAGGCATCAACGGGGGCAATATTAATCCACTCTTACCCGTTCTGGAACCAGGAAATGGCAAGGAAACCAAGCAAATTCACTTCGAAAAGCCTGAAATTATTCCATCCAACGCGATACAGACAGAACTTTCAAGTTTTGCACGATCCATACTGGATAACACTATACCGGAAGTAACCATTTCCGACGGGTACCAGGCCTTAAAAGTCTCTTATCAGATTCTTGAAAAAGTAGAGAATTCGGTGAGGATACACGAAGCCTTTAAGTCCAAAATCTAATACGCCTGAAAACACTGCTTACTTTACTCAACAAGACTGAAAAACTGATGAATCTTTTTGTACGACATACCCAAACCATCCCTGCCTTACTGCTAGTGCTCCTGCTTTCAGGATGTACCAAAACCTCCATTGACGAAGTCCCTTCCTATATCAATATTGCAGGCAGCAAGCTGATCGTAACTGACATACAGGGCAGCGGCTCACAAAAAATATCCGATGCCTGGGTTTATGCCGATAATGATCTGGTTGGCGCCTTTGAACTGCCGAAAAAGTTTCCGGTATTAAAAAGCGGGACCACCCAGCTTTTGATTTTTGCTGGAATAAAGCTAAATGGCTTTAATGAAACCCGGAGTCCTTACCCTTTTTATGAGAAAATATCAATACCGGTGAATCTCGAACGTGAAAAAATTACAGACCTGGGCCTTCTGACCTTTTCCTACGTAGCAGGAACCAAATTTGCATGGAAGGAAGACTTTGAACAGGCCAATCTCTCCATCGATACAACAGCCCGCAGCGAAGTTAACCTGGTGAGGACTCAGCTTGCCGAACTTGCCACGGTTTTTCCGGGTGAAGGCAACAAGTACACTGCCAAAGTTCTGATTCCCAATGATTCCGTTGTATTTGAATGTGCCACACATGATTCGTTTATACTTCCAACCGACGGTTCTTCAGTTTTCCTGGAAATGAATTATAAGTCAAATAATGAGTTTACTGTCGGCTTACTGGTTAACGGATCGGTTTCAAGCCAGAGATCTATACTGGTTATTAACCCCAGCAGTTCGTGGAACAAAATCTATATTAACCTCACACCTACTCTTTCTTCAATCACATCGGCCACCAGTTTCAGGGTGTTTTTAACAGCCAAGAAAAATACTAAAGATGCGAATGGGGAAATATACTTCGACAACATGAAACTGTTGCATTTCTGATCCTAAAGCAATGAGAATGAATAAAAAAGCACAAACTGCCAAATTTGTCATCGCCGACCTGCTTTCGGCAGCTCTTGCGTGGAGCATTTTCTTTTTCCTGCGCAAGTCGGCTGAAATGCAGGCGATGAACGATACCCTGCAGATCGTGCTGAATGACACAAAGTTCTACCTCGGCATCGTTTTCATACCGGTATTCTGGTTGTTTTTATATGCAATTTCGGGTTCTTACCATAATATCTACCGCAAGGCCCGTATGAGCGAATTAGGCCAAACACTCATGATAACCCTTATCGGGGTGATTATCATCTTTTTCGCCCTGATTCTTGACGATGTGATTCAAACTTACAGGAATTATTACAACCTTTTTATAACCCTGTTTCTGCTTCATTTCCTGCTGACGGTCACCATCCGCTTGATACTTACTTCACGCAGCCTGTATAAACTGAAACACCGTGAGATCGGATTTAACACCATTATTGTCGGGAGTAACGGGAATGCCATTTCCATATACAACGAGATTGAAAGTCAGCCCAAAACAGCTTTTAACAAGTTTGTAGGTTTTGTACATGCCGTAAAATACCCCAGCTATAAACTCGAAAAATTCATTCCGAACCTGGGGCATTTCTCCAACTTAAGGCAACTGATTACCGAATTGGATATTGAAGAAGTGATCATTGCCACCGAACGCTCGGAACATAATACCATTGAGCAGATTATTTCAGAAATAGAAGATACCGATATTCTCATTAAAGTGATCCCGGATATGCAAGACTTCCTTTTAGGTACGGTGAAAACCACCTCAATTTACCAGACTCCGCTCATTCAGGTGTCGTTCGACTTTATGCCTCCCTGGCAGCTGAATATGAAACGGTTCCTGGATATCATACTTTCGTCTATGGCCCTGCTTGTATTATCACCGGTATACCTGTTTTGCTTTATTGGGGTAAAGATGTCATCCAAGGGTCCAGCCTTTTATACCCAGGAACGTATCGGCATCAGTGGCAAAACCTTTATGATCCCCAAGTTCCGGTCGATGGTAACAGGGGCCGAGAACGGAACGCCCATGCTTTCGTCGAAAAATGATGCACGGGTCACGCCTTTCGGTAAGTTTATGCGTAAGACACGCCTGGATGAAATTCCACAGTTTTTCTCCGTTCTGAAAGGGGATATGTCGCTGGTGGGTCCCAGGCCCGAACGCCAGTATTTCATTGATCAGATCACCAAAAGAGCTCCTCACTACCGCCTGCTGCTGAAAGTTAAACCGGGAATAACCTCCTGGGGACAGGTAAAATACGGTTACGCCGAAAATGTGGATCAGATGATAGAACGCCTGAAATTTGACATTCTGTACCTCGAAAACATGTCGCTGGCCATGGATATCAAGATAATGGCCTACACCCTGCTTACCGTGATGAAAGGAAGCGGACAGTAAGGCATTAGAAGAAGGGATAAGATTTTGATCACCAGAAGATTAAAAGAGACAGGAATGTGAGGGGAGTAAGAGAAAAATGGTAAAAAGAAGAGTAAGAGGAATCAAAGATACCTTCGGTGGATTTAAGTTTGGGATGGAGTTACTTTCATGGAACTGATTTCTTCAGACAAACTAAAGAGATTCAATATGAAAATAATCTTCTCAGGCTTGCTGATTAGCAGCCTGCTCATGGCAGGATGCAAAAAAGCAGGTGATGATGGGTCGATAACGACCAAATGCCTGGAAAGTAAAATCGAAGTTTTCAGGAATAACTCCTGCGATACCGGGGCGAATGTAAGTGAATATACTTTCCAGGGTAAAATGGTTTTTGTTTTCGATCCGGGAACCTGCGGAGCCGATATGACGTCGGAGGTAATGGACTCCGACTGTAATACCCTGGGTTTCCTGGGCGGACTGACCGGGAACACGAAGATAAATGGGAAGGAATTCTCTACAGCGATTTTTGTCAAAACCATCTGGGTCCGGTCCTGAACTGCCTGTGGAACACTAAATGTGTTTTATGTCAGGCATTTTTATTTTCTGCACGATCCGGGTTTGGGTGAATCCATATCCCTCGAAACTCAACCTTCGCCGGTAATGTTATTCCAGATAAAGCACAGATAACCGCTTTCAAAAAAAACAAGCAATGAAAACAATAGTCTTACTGCTTTTCATTTCCACGTTTTTCCTTGCCGGCTGCGAAAAAGTAAAGGTTGAACATACCGGCACTATTACCGGCACCGATGCCCGGATGTGTGTGTGCTGCGGCGGGTATTTTATTGATATTGCCGGAACGGATTATCGTTTCGAAAAATCAGGCTTACCCGGCAACTTCACTTTCACCGACCAGGAACTTCCTTTAACCGTTGAATTGGATTGGGAATTAAAAGACGGAGGTTGCGCAGGATTTAACTGGATCTCCATTTCGAAAATCAGGAGAAATTAATATTGTTTATCTATTACCCGATCATTTCACTTATAAACCATTGGATTTGAGACATATTGAAAGATACCTGCTGTTTACGGCAGTTTTGATCCAGTTTGCTTCGTGTAAGAAGGACGAAAAAAGTTTTGTTCCTGTTACAGGTGAATACCTGCCTCTTCAGGTTCATAATTTCTGGGAAATAAAAGATAGAAATAAAATTACCATAACAGGCACACAGGTTTTTGAGAACAAAACCTATTATATCGTTTCGGATGGCAGCCTAATCAGCTATTACAGGAACGAGAAGGATAAAATTTACAGGAAGAACGGTCTGTCGGGCGGCGAATCCTTACTCTACGACTTCACTGCCTCTGTAAACCAGGAATGGAATTACGAATTGGACGGAGGAACCTGGAATGTGAAACTGTTAAGTAAAACAGATACCGTAACCATTAATCATACACAGGTACTAAACTGCTACAGGTTCTATTTTGATAATCCTATGGTTGCCGATGAGGAGAATACCGTTTGGCTGGCCCCGGGCATAGGTTTTATAAAAGTAAAGTGCATGTATTGCATCTCCAACGATCAGACTCTACTCAGGGCCGAAATCAATAAGCAACTCATCACATTCCCCTGAAGACGACAACTGATGGCCTACGGCTAACTCAGAGGGCACCGCTTTCGATCAGGATTACAATGCGCTCAATATCGGCATCTTCACCCAGCGGATCATATCTTACCTTCAGGTCGTAACCGAATAAGCGGGCAAACGACTGGTAAAAAAATGCCGTGAAACGTCCCCTGAAATCTTTCACTATATCATAAGAGGAATTGCTGGTCTGCCGGTCAATCAGTTTGAGCAGTATCTTTCCCTGGGTAATGGTCAGCTCTTTGAGTTCATCACCAAACTTAGCCTGCAGTTCATCTTCTGCCTGCTTCATCATTGCTTTCTTCTGTTTCTCGTTGCTGATTCCGGCAATTTTAAGGCTGTATTCGTTAAATTTGATACCGGCCAGTTTGGCATAAGGGTAGGCTACTTTTACATTCCGGACTAAACGATCCCATTGACGGGCTTCCGAAGAATTATGAAATGACTTGTTTCCCAGTACATTCACCCCGCTGAATAAAACCACAGGAATAGTGTCGCCCTCAAACACTACGGCCGAACAATGATAGCCCAGGCTATCGTGAGGATTGATAATGCTCTGGGCAGAAATCAGCAAGGGTAGCCACGCCATGAATCCGAGCAGAATGAACCTCATAGAACAGTTTTTTTGAGGGAAGTTGAGTGTAATCAATTCTGAGCCAGGACAAAAGGATGGATTGGTTCGGCCTGAGATTATGATGGGAAAAGCAAAACTACAACCTTCAGATTGAGGATACGGGATTTCGGACAAATGCCGGTAACTCTCCTGGGCAAAATCGAAACTGATATCCAGCTTAATACAACCCATCCTGATGGTTACAGGTACTCACATCCGTTATAAAGCCGTTTGTCAGCTAACATAAAGGAAAATTAAGCCACTTTAAGCCTGGCTATATTGGTTTTTCCAAGTTTCTCAGCTGCATAGGCACGATCCACTATCAATTCGCTGTGTTTGCTCTGCGACGGTATTTCGAACATGGCATCGGTAAGGATGGCTTCGAGTATAGAACGCAGTCCCCGGGCACCGGTACGGAATTCAATGGCTTTATCTACTATATACTCGTATACATCGTCGGTAAAACTCAGTTTCACGTTATCCATTTCGAACAGGCGGACAAATTGCTTGATAAGAGCATTTTGTGGTTCGGTAAGGATACGGATAAGTACTTCGCGGCTCAGAGGATTGAGATAGGTGACTACCGGGAAGCGGCCTACCAGTTCAGGAATGAGTCCGAAACTCTTCAGGTCCTGGGGTGCAACATATTGCAGCAGGTTGTGACGGTCGATCACATCCCTTTCACGGTCATTGTTATAGCCAATGGTATTGGTTTGCATGCGGGCCGCAATTTTTTTATCAATTCCGTCGAATGCGCCTCCCGAAATAAACAATATATTGCGGGTATTTACAAGGATCATTTTCTGTTCGGGATGCTTACGTCCACCCTGGGGAGGAACATTTACGTCAGCGCCTTCGAGTAATTTGAGCAAAGCCTGTTGCACACCCTCGCCCGACACGTCGCGGGTGATGGAAGGGTTATCGCTTTTACGGGATATTTTATCTATTTCATCAATAAATACAATACCTTTCTCGGCGGCAGCCACATTATAGTCAGCAGCCTGAAGCAGTCGGCTGAGGATGCTCTCAACATCTTCGCCCACATAGCCGGCTTCGGTGAGTACCGTAGCGTCGGCAATACAGAATGGAACCTGCAGCAGCCTGGCTATGGTACGTGCCAGCAAGGTTTTCCCTGTTCCGGTTTCACCTACCAGTATGATATTCGACTTATCAATTTCAACCTCATCCTTGTTCTTCGAAACAGGCTGGTTGATACGCTTAAAGTGATTGTACACGGCCACTGCCAGCACTCTTTTGGAATCGTCCTGCCCAATAACATATTTATCGAGGTATGCTTTAATTTCCTGGGGCTTAGGCGTTTCAATAGCTTTCAGGTCAGCCTGACCGGTATGCTTGGTTTCCTCGCGCATGATTTCCCTGGCCTGGTCGATACAATAATCGCAGATATGTGCTTCGAGGCCGGCAATGAGTATATTGGTGTCACGTTTGGGACGTCCGCAAAATGAACAACGATCTTCTTTTTTAGCCATATTCCTTTTGTTAAAATTCCTTGATCCGGTCATTACGATTACGGCAAGGGTGACAACGCAAGGGCTGCCTGGTGGTTCACAGCCCCGATTCTGTAAAATTATAAAAATTCCGGCAAAAGTGGAAAATAATTCTACTCTTGCCGGAAGAATCCTTGCAATAAATACTATTTCAGTTCTTTAACTTCCCTCACCAGAAGTTCGTCGATCATACCGTATGTCTTGGCTTCTTCAGCCGTCATCCAGTAATCGCGATCCGAATCCTTCTCAATTTTTTTGAAAGTCTGCCCGCTGTGCGAAGCGATGATATCGTACAATTCCTTCTTTAATTTCAGGATCTCGCGGGTGGTGATTTCAATATCCGAGGCTTGTCCTTCGGCACCGCCCATAGGCTGATGAATAAGGATGCGGGAATGCCTTAAGGCCGTGCGTTTGCCCTTTTGGCCGGCACAGAGTAAAACGGCACCCATTGAAGCGGCCATGCCGGTACAGATGGTTGCCACGTCGGGCGCGATATACTGCATGGTATCGTATATTCCCAGGCCAGCATACACCGAGCCACCGGGAGTATTGAGGTAAATCTGAATATCACGTTTTGAATCGACCGACTCGAGGAAGAGAAGCTGCGCCTGAATGATATTGGCAACATAATCATCGATAGGAACTCCCAGGAATATAATCCTATCCATCATCAGGCGGGAGAAAACATCCATGGTGGCGATGTTAAGCTGCCGTTCCTCGATGATAGTCGGTGAAATATAATTCTGGGAAACAGAAGCATACCTGTTGAGCGAGGTACTGCTGATACCGCGGTGATGAACGGCGTATTTGCGGAATTCGTTGTGCATGTTCATATTTTAGTGTTTTTCGGAATCTAACTTAATAAATTCGTCATAGCTGATTTCTTTCTCAACGAGTTTCACTTTCGATTTAACATAGGATGTAACACGCTGTCCGTATAAAGAATCGACTATACGACGCACTTCACTTGGTTTATCTTTAATAAATGAGTCAGCGATGGTTTCGAGCCTGTTAAGAAGATCTTCCGTGAGTTGCATGGTACGCCAGCCCTGAAGGTAATAATCCTTGACATAATCCTTGATTTCGCTGTCGTCCACTTTTATTTCAGCATCGCGTATGATACGGTTCTCGATCAGTTGCCATTTCATACCGTCGGCATATTTGGAATAGTCGCGTTCTACATCTTCAGAGGTAAGTTTACCTTCGTTGCTTTCGATAAGCCACCTTTGCATAAACGCATCGGGGAGGGAAATGTTTACCGTTTCAACCAGTTTGTCCTGTACATGGTGTGCAAACAGGTGATCGCTGTCGGCTACAAATGCTTTCTCCGACTCGTTTCTGATCTGCTTACGGAATTCTTCTTCCGAGGTAATTCCCATTCCGGGGAACACTTTTTCGAAAAATTCTTCGTTCATTTCAGCCGGGCTCATTGTGCTGATTTCATTGACGGTGAAATTGAACTCCGAATCCAGGTTTTCCACTTCTTCCTTGCTGATTCCCAGCATGGCAGCCGTTTCAGTTACATTGCCGGTAGCTTTCAGAGGGTTGAAACGTACTACATCGCCTTTAACAGTACCCAGCAGTTTGCTCCTGATGTCAGTGTCGGATATAAGATCCACCGTGAGTTTCGATGAATTCAGAATTCCTTCAGCGAGCTCATTGCCATCGGCATCGAGTTGTACAAATTCGCCAAAGAGAACATCTTTTTCACCTGTCACTTCAGGATTGGTCATGGATCCGAAACGCTGGCGCATATCGTCGACGTATTTGTCGACCATGGTATCATCCACTTTAATCATGTGGTAGTCAATTGCAATATTTTCGTCCAGCACCAGGTCGAAAGAGGGAGCAAGTCCCATATCAAAGTAAAATTCAATATCCTGGCCTTCTTGCCAATCGATTTCCGGTGTAAGCGTGGTGTTTGGTAATGGCTGACCCAGTATTTCAAGTTTTTCGTCTTCGATGTACTGGTGCAGTTTGTCGGAAACCAGTTTATTTACTTCATCAGCAAATACAGCTCCTCCGTATAGTTTTTTGATCATTCCGAAAGGCACGTGGCCCGGACGAAAGCCCGGAACATTCGCTTTACGCTGATAATCCTTTAAGATTTTGGTAATGCTTTCACTGTGGTCAGCAGGGCTGATCACCATTTTGATGGTGGCGGTTAATTCGCCGGTATTCTCCCTGGTAATTTCCATGGTTAAAAAAAAGATGAGTTAAGATTTTCTGTATTTATTTGATTACCTGACACTTATTTACAATTCGCATACGTAACAAATAAGTTTGCAAAGGTATCAATATTAATGATTTATTCTACGGAAATTGATAAATAATGTTATAAGGCAAGTAAAGCCAGGCGAGGATGAGGTTAAGCCTGCGAAAGAAGTTAATTCGCCTTTCGGCTGTTGCCTTCAATATAGGTTGTGAATTTTTCGCCGTCTTTCGACATTTCAAATTTTGTATTTACGATATCCGTGCCGGGAAAAGTATAGGTAAGTCGAAAAACGGGCACCCCCGGAATTTTTTCGCCGGTTAGCACAATAGCTTTTTCTGGATAAGTGACCGTGTAACTGATAGTGTGTCCCTCGTTATCAAAGTAGATTGCTTTGGCCGGATTTCCGGAATAGTCGGGATAAACAATCATCAGGTCGTTATGAACCAGCTCGGAATTGTTGCCCCTGCCGGGATATTCGGAATGGCTTTTCCGGACCAGGATTTTTTGATCCAGGTCCAGTTTAAACGAAAATGTTCCCTCTCCATGGCCCGGTGTTCCGCTGCCTTCACCCACCCACTCGCCTATCAGGCCGCTCCATTTTTGCCAGTCCGGATTTTGTTGTGAAAATCCCCTGGAAAACAAGCCCAAAAATGCAATCGTTATCACCACTGTTAGTTTCATGTCAAGCTATTTATAGAAATAAATTATTCTGATGCGGTTATGTTGAGTGTGTCAGACAAATCAAGAAGGGATACTATATTTTTCCGCGCTCCCGTCTTTTTTCAGAAGTTCATTAATTTCTTTTTTAAGCTCTATCATCTTAAGTTCTCTTCCAACAAAAAAACTATTCAATTCTTCAAGTTCTGTGGTGCGTTTTTTCAGGGCTATTTCCGCCAGTTTACGTTCGGTGATATCCTGAAATGACCCGGAAATGCTAACGGTTTTGCCATTTTCCTGGTTGGTTTGAGCCGCTGCATGTATCCAGCGTTTGTTCCCTTTAGCCGTAATAATTTCCCATTCCTGGTCATAGGGTTCGCCGAACTGAATAGCCCTCTGTATGGCTTCTTCGGCTGCCGATCGGAAGTCGGGGGCAATAAAGCCCATTCCTTCGGGGGCACCGGCCGGGTTGGTGGTTATATCAATTTCGAGCAAGTGGTAGGTTTGCTCCGTCCAGGTTTGAGTAAAGGTTCGAAGGTCCAATACCCACCCCCCTATTTTCCCCAGTTTCTGGGTATCGTTCAGTAAATTCCGGCTGCTTATTAAATTCTTTTCCAGAAGCTTGCGAGCGGTAATATCCATGGCGTTCACCAGGCAATGCTCCCCGTTGCCGCTTAAAATCCCTGTTAATTGAATATACATACGGAGGTTGCCGCTGTTTGCCAGGGCCAGTTCGCAGGTTTCCCTGGAGTGTGCACTGAAAATATCGCCAAGAAAGCGATTAAAAGCAGGTTTTGAATCTTCACTCAGAAAAAAACCAAAACTGCTGTTTTTCAACCGAAGGCGGTCCTTGCCAAGCATGGTGGCCCCGCTGAGATTTAATTCGGTAATTTCGCCTGTTGCTGTGAGCGTAAAATAACCGGATGGCGCAAAATCGTAAAGTTCCCTGTACTTTTGAGTGGCTACTTCAGCTATATCTTTTGCCAGCAGGAGTTCTTCATTCTGCATTTCAAGTTCCACCTGGTGCACCTCCAGTTCGTGGATGAGTTTTGCTTTTTCGATGTCGTCAAGATGAACCGTTTTTTTATCTGCTTTATTTTCCAGGAATGCTTCGGCCTTCCTGCGCAGGCTTCCGGGTTCTGACTGCTTGTTTAATTTCATTGTAGGATTATTTGAAAACATAGATTCCCTTGCCTATGGAGTCTTTTTGCTTCTTCAGTTAATAATAATTCGTGAATGACTGAACTGCTATTTTAAGAGAACGAGTTGAGCCGGGTTTGAGATTAGGTTGAGTGTACTTGCTATGCCGGAGTAATCAGTTAATAAAAAAAGAAAACAGTTTATTGTATATTTAGCTGATATTTAATTGGATAGTCTCCATTTTCAGGTCATTTTACCAGGCTTGCCAGTTGAAAGACCGGAAAAATTCATTCTATGCCGGGCAAAAGCCGATCGATTTAAACCAATACTCCTAAGCCTTCGTTTTCAATCCGGCATATGAATATAAACAGTTCCTTTTTCTTTCGGTAATTGAAGTGCGGCCGGCAATACACAAAACTTATAAGTTCAGCCTGCTCACTTTGTTTCAGGGTCGGGATGATTTATTTCATATACCTTCCTGGCTTCCATGAGAGCCTCATTGGTTTCTTTCAGCTGTATTTCCAGTTTTTTGGCCACCGTAATATCATTAAACGTTATCACCAGCCCGTCAATCCGGTCGTCGAGGGTGCGATAAGGCATAATTCGTACTTTATACCAATGGCCGTCGTTGGTGACGGTAGCCTTTTCGACCGAAGTCAGGGTTTTAATTACATGCCTGGCATCGGTGTCGATTTCGGGGTATTGCAGATCGGAAACCAGGTCGGTGAAAGGCCGGCCTATATCGGCATTCCGTAATTTAAATATTCGGGTTACATGGTCGGTGAACCTGCGTATATTCAACTCTTTATCGAGAAAAAGAGTAGCTATTTCGGTACTGTTGAGCAGGTTTTTCATATCGTCGTTCGCCCGGATAAAATCGCTGACCTTGCTCTGAAGTTCAATATTAACTGTTTGAAGTTCTTCGTTCAGGCTCTGCATTTCTTCCTTGGAGGTAGTAAGCTCTTCGTTAGTCGACTGTAGTTCTTCGTTAGTGGATTGCAGTTCCTCGTTGGTGGATTTGAGTTCTTCCTGGGAGGTCTGCATTTCTTCGCGGGTACTTTGGAGGTCCTCGAAACTTCGTTGCAGTTCCTGTTCCAACTCTTTCTGCCGCCCCGACGAGCGGTACTTTGCAGTTTTAGGGTTTGTATCCCCGACTTCGGCCACGGCAGGCAGGTCAGTAAATATAACTATCACCATCCCTTTCAGTGCAATTGGTTTATCGAGTCGTTGTATGGTTACATCCACAAAGCTGGCTCCCCCGTTGCTTCCGATTTTAATATTCCGCAATTGCACGGCCTCGTAACTCTGCATGGCTTTGCGGAAGGCTGCCGGCAATTCCTGCCTCAGATCTTCACGCGCCATGGCATGGATGTTCCAGTTGGCTTTCCCTGCCAGAGGTTCCAGGTATTTACCGGTATGGCCGGTGATGTATAGTATGTCGCCTTTATCGTTGACCAGTACACTGGCCGGGGCAAACCGCTGAATAAGAACCTGATCAGTCAGGGTCTGAATGTTTTCAACCACTCTCAGTGTAGGTTTTTGTTCGGTGTTCATTCTTTTAACC
>CAIPFN010000331.1 GCA_903864265.1 uncultured Bacteroidales bacterium
ATCCTGTCAGCACCCATCTTCCCGGTTTCATCGACAGGTAAGCCGTCAGGAATCTCATGGCTGTGCCTGCATTTGCAGTATTCAGTTCGGTTATTCCTTTTTTATTTTCACTGGCTTTGATCTCCGCCAGAATGTTTTCCAGCAGAATTGTATCCTCGGATTGTGACAGATTATCAATCTTAAAATCATTTCCCGACAATGCCCGGATGATAAGCAACCGGTTACTGATGCTTTTGGAAGCCGGCAGCCGGACTGTTCCCTTTAATGCATGATCGGGTTTATTAACCCTTAACACATTCATGGAGTCAATGTTTGGAAGTTAAATTTCGGTAGAATTCCAGGGAACGGATGATCTGATCTCTGTCGCAAGGTTGTTTGATCATGGCTTTACCGGGACTGCTTATCAGTGTGAAGTACTGGATTCCGTCACGGATTTTCTTATCCTGGTTTAGGAACCCAAGGATCACCGGGATGTCTTTATCTGTTATCCCGTAATCGCCGAAAGTTGAAATAAAAAGTTGTGTGATCCTTCTGAATTCCTTTTCCTCAAGTCCGCATTGATGCATGGAAAGATAACTTTCACACAGGATCCCGATGGCTATAGCTTCTCCATGCGTCAGTGGCATTTGCTTATCCCGGAATGAGAGTGATTCAATTGCATGACCGATGGTATGTCCGAAATTGAGAACAGCGCGGGAATCCTTCTCAAAGAAATCTGCCTCTACGATTTTACATTTCATCATTGCTGATCTTGCAATCAGTTCTTCCCAAAGCGGCAGATTTAACTGTTTTGAAAATAGCTGCCCTGTGTCGAGTGAGCTCAGGTATTCCCAAAATGATTTATCTGCGACCAGCGATATCTTGAAAATCTCCGAAAGACCGCTTAGCAGATGGGATTTATTTAATGTGGAAAGGAATTCAGGACACAGGAAAGTTGCTTCCGGCAAGGAAAATGATCCTACAATATTTTTTACTGACTGAAGGTTGATGGCGGTTTTCCCTCCAATTGCCGCATCAGCCATGGCCATCAGGGTAGTCGGGATGTTGATGAACGGAATTCCACGTTTGTATGTGGAAGCTACGAATCCACCAAGATCTGATACAACACCTCCGCCAAGGTTGATTAAAAGACTATTTCGGCTGGCTTCACCGGATGCCAGGGCATTCCACAGGGATATTGCATTCTCAGGATTCTTACCGGATTCACCCGGGGAGATGTTCAGCATCACAGATCGCTGAAGTCCTTTTACTTTATCCAGTAACAATGGCAAGCATAATCGCGCTGTATTATCATCAGACAGAATAAAGACTTTGCCATCCTTCTGTATTAATTCAGCAACCAGCCCGTCCAGTGAATCCCAGACACTGCTTCCTGCAATTACAGTGCTGATCTTTGTTTCAGTAATCTTTAACGGAAATTGCATGGGATCGGTTTTTCCGTTTTAATGAAACGCTGCCATCAGCAGGTCGATATCCTGGAACGGAAGGTTGAAATATTTGCTGATGAACGGGTTTGTGATGGTGCCGTTGTAAAGGTAAACGCCATGCCGTACGCCGTGGTCAAGTTTAAGGAAATTCTCAACCCCGCCTTCGGCACCTGCCTGTAAAAGGATCGGAACAAAGATGTTGCTGAGCGCCTGGCTTGCGGTTTGCGGAACCCGCGAGGGAATATTCGGAACACAGTAATGCGTGATCCCGTGAACCTTGTAAACAGGATTTTTATGTGTTGTCGGACGGGATGTTTCGAAGCAACCGCCCTGGTCAATGCTTACATCAATGATCACCGAACCTTCCTTCATCTCGCGAACCATTTCTTCTGTAATCAGACAGGGTGATTTCCCTTCCTTTGAATGAACAGCACCAATGACAAGATCTGCTGTCCTCATGGATTCAACCAGGACCGCCGGATGCAGAATGGAGGTAAAAACCCGCATTCCTAAATTTGTTTGCAATCTTCGAAGCCGGAATACTGCATTGTCAAAGACTTTAACCAGTGCGCCTAATCCAATCGCAGACCGGGCGGCATATTCGCCCACCGTACCGGCCCCGATGATCACGACTTCAGAAGGCCTGATGCCTGTAAACCCGCCAAACATCTGTCCCCTGCCCATTTCAGGATCGGCAAGGTATTCGGCAGCAATGAAGATGGATGTGCTTCCGGCAATCTCACTCATGGCCCGGATCACCGGGAATGAATTTGTCCGGTCCTGCATGAACTCAAATGCAACGGCCGTGATTCTTTTTTGCATCAGGCTGCGGAAATATTCTTCCTTCTGAATACCGGGACGCAGGCCGGAAAATATCGCTTGCCTGGGCCTCAGCAGCTCAATTTCATCGGCAGTAAGCGGCGAAACCTTAAGGATTGTGTCTGATTTGAAGACTTCTTCAGGGGAATAGACGATCTGGCCACCTGCCTCACTGTATTCATGATCCGTAAAATGTGCCGCAACCCCTGCTCCTGCCTCGATCAGCACCTCGTGTCCCTGGCGGGTCAATAGTCCTATACCTTCGGGAGCCAGGATGACACGGTTTTCCTGGAAAAAGGTCTCCTTCGGAACACCAATGGTAAGCCGGCTCCTTTGCCTGCCAAGCTCCAGCGTTTCCTCCTGAGGCATGAGGTATTCGGCATACCTGGATTTCTTTTCTTCCATCGCACGAAATTTTACACGAATTTACGGAAAAAATATAGGTAATATGGAGGCTGTTTTAAATTTACGATTAATTCGATTTGCGATTTACAATTATATTAACGAATGAAGATTTATGAGTGCCCAAATCGTAACAAAAATTTTTATACTTTCAAAGCCGTATGGTTCGTAGCATCAGGAAAGATCATATTCGTCAAGTGACCGGTGTCTGTCTGCTGTCATCAAATAAACCACATTAGGCACAATAGTTCACAATAGAATAATTTTCAACTTATCATGAAACAGCAATAAAACCTATTGGAACCTATGTGTCTGTTGTGGTAAAAAAATATCAGCTTTAAATCTGTTCTGCAATTTGTTTTTTATATTTTTACCAAACAACTATACACAAACCCCATGAACTTACGACTTGCAAT
>CAIPFN010000332.1 GCA_903864265.1 uncultured Bacteroidales bacterium
CCCTCCTTCGCCAGCCGGTGACAAAGGTGTACTGGAATCGGTTTTTATGGGGTTGGCCATTTCGCCCGACAATAAAGTGGTGTATGTAGCAGGCGGGCAGGCAAACAAAGTTTACATTTTTGATATCGCAACAGGCCTGGGGAAAGGAAGTATTAACTGTAGTACCAAAATTAAAACAGACTATTCACACGGGTACATCGGTGATATGACTATCAGCAAAGATGGGAAGTTTTTATATGCCGTCGACCAGATCGGTTTCAGACTGATCACTATTGATTTGCTGAAAAGGGCAGTTGTTTCAAATATTCGGGTCGGGCGGTATCCTTTCGGCATAGCGCTGTCGGGCGACCAAAAAACAGTGTATGTTGCCAATGTGGGTATGTACCAATATGGGTATGTTAAACGCAGGCGAAAAGGCGAATGGAGAAAAGCGACAACTGATTTCCCCGCTTATGCGTATGGTTCAAAAGAATCGGAAATCGGTATTTCGAATGATACCCTGCAAGTCCCGGGATTGGGGCCGCAGGATTCGGATAAAGCTTTTTCGGTTTGGGCCATTGATGTTGAAAAACCGGAATTGCCGGTAATTGTCTCAAAAATAAAAACCGGAACGCTTATCGGACAAAAGGTTGATGGGATTCCTGCCGTTGGCGGATCAAGTCCGAACTCGATTATAGCTGCAAAAAACTATATTTTCATTAGTAACGGCACCAACGACAATCTTTCGGTACTGAATAGCCGCAACCAGAAAATAATAACCCATATCAAACTTAATCCTGAACCCATATTAGGTTCGCTCAAAGGAATAATTCCTTTCGGGCTTGCTGTTTCGACGGATGAAAAAAGGGTGTATGTAGCCGAAGCGGGCTTAAATGCTGTGGGTGTAATTGATGTTGAAACCCTCAGTGTCATTGGTCATATTCCGGCAGGGTGGTTTCCTGCCAAACTGAAAATATCGCCTGATGGCAAAAAAATAATTGTTGCCAATGCAAAAGGATACGGCAGCGGGCCAAACGGCGGCAGCAATTATAAGGCTGGCAACGAAGGCACTTATATTGGAAGCCTGATGAAAGGAACTGTGGAAGTGATGGATATCCCTAAAGATGCGGATCTTAATGCGCTGACCAAACAAGTAATAGCCAATAACTTTGACATCGATCCTGTAGATTCCCCAAAATTCGACTGGCGTAAGACTAACCCGGTTCCACTCTATTCCGGGCAAAAGGAATCGCCAATTAAACATATCGTTTTTATCTCGAAAGAGAACCGCACTTACGACGAAATATTCGGACAGATGATTAGTGGAAAAGGCGACTCAACGCTGGCCCGCTATGGGTATAATGCCACGTTTACCAACCATGAAAAGACTTCCGGAGTTGAAAATGCTACCGTTATGCCTAATCATCTGAGGCTGGCTCAGGAGTTTGCTATCAGCGATAATTTTTACGTTGATTCGGATGTTTCGGCCGACGGGCATCGCTGGCTGGCAAATACCTATCCCAACGAATGGGTCGAATCAACCACTCCGGCCAGTTACGGTGGCAACCGCGATTACCGCGACAGTTCTGACGCCCCTGGAAACCTGGGACTCAACGGATCAGCCGGGGCCATTTACCCCGAAGATTATAACGAAGCCGGTTCCATGTGGGATCAATTGTACAGGCAAAAAATCTCCTATTATAATTTTGGCTTTGGCGTAATGTTCGAACCAGCCGATTACCAGGATACCTATAAATACGGAGGGATAAAACAAGTGGCAAATTTCCCTTTGCCTGCACCACTATGGAGCCGGACTTCCCATATCTATCCTACCTACAATACGGCAATTCCCGATCAGTTCAGGGTGGATATGTTCAAAAAAGAGTTCCTTGAAAAATGGGAAAGCGGCAACGACACCATGCCGCAGTTGTTAACAGTAATTATTCCCAACGACCATGGCGCCGACGAGAGACCTGATGCCGGATATCCGTTCCGCGAAAGCTATGAAGCCGATAATGACCTGGCTGTTGGACGGATAGTTGAATTCCTTTCGCATACACCTTACTGGAAAAATATGCTTATTGTAATTACCGAGGACGATGCACAGGGAGGTGTTGACCATGTAGACGCGCATAGAAGCATTTTGATGGCAATATCACCTTACATCAAAAAAAACTATGTAAGCCACGTTCATTCAAGTTTTGGAAGCATTTTTAAAACATACTGGAATATTCTCGGAATCCCCTGTTTGAATCAATACGATGCTTCAGCTACCGACTTTGCTGATATGTTTACCAATATGCCGGACTTCGCTCCATATACAGCTCTGCCTGCCGATGTACGAATTTTTGATGCGCAGAAAGCTTTGGACCCTTTTGATGAAAAATTTGACTGGAAACAGCTTAAAAAAGGCGTCGACATGGATGATCCTGACAATATGAAACGCGAAAGCAAAGAGCAGGACAGGTGGAGGCTGGAACAACAGAAAAAATGATGTTGGATGTTGGATGTCGGATGTTGGATGTTGGATGTCGGATGTTGGATGTTGGATGTCGGATGTCGGATGTCGGATGTCGGATATGAATTGTAGACACTGTAACCAGAAACCAGAAACCAGAAATCCCAACCCCTAAATCCTAATCCCGAGAATGGCACAACCCCACATTATCACAGCCTGGTTAAGCAGGAGAAACAGCGTAACTCAAACGATTTACATCAGTTTGATAGCATTTCTTACATATGCCTGCATGTACGGTATCAGGAAACCCTTTACCGTTGGCAGTTTTGAAGGAATGACCCTGGGAGGGATGGATTACAAAGCACTTTTAATTATATCGCAGGTTATCGGATATGCACTTTCTAAATTTATCGGAATAAAAGTTGTCTCGGAAATGGGACGCAGCTCGCGTGCCATTTCCATTATCATTCTTACAGGCATTGCCGAAGTTGCATTAATTTTATTCAGCATAGTTCCCGCTCCTTACAACATTATCCTTTTATTCTTTAACGGTCTGCCATTAGGACTGATATGGGGGCTGGTTTTTGCATACCTCGAAGGCAGGCGAACCACAGAGATACTAGGTACAGTGCTGAGCATAAGTTTTATAGTATCATCCGGTTTTGTAAAAAGTGTTGGGAAAATCCTGAAAAGTGCATTTCATCTTACCGATTTTCAAATGCCCTGGGTAACCGGGTTGGTTTTCTTTATACCACTAATTATAATGGTTTGGTTGCTCGATAAATCGCCTGAGCCAAATGCTGAAGATGAGGCCAAACGTACCAAACGTGTGCCCATGAACAAAATGCAGCGCAAAAAAATATTCCTGCAGTTTGCTCCCGGACTGGTACTGCTTACCATTGCGTATATGATGTTGACAATTTTCAGGGATCTGCGCGATAATTTCGCTGCCGAAATATGGAATGCTATCGGGGTTGGAGGGAACTCCATGATTTTCACCTGGTCCGAATTGCCAATTGCATTTATTGTATTTTTTGTGATGAGTTCCCTGATGCTGATCAGGGATAACCGTAAAGCCTTGCAAATGAATAATTATATTGTCCTTTCGGGATTTATACTGATTGGCATGAGCACGCTGGCATTAAAAACAGGATTGATCAATCCCGTAACATGGATGGTACTTTTAGGAATGGGAACGTATTTAGGCTACCTTCCGTTTAATTGCTTTATGTTCGACAGGCTAATTGCAGCTTTTGGTTCCGCTGCCAATGCGGGCTTCTTTATTTATATAGCCGATTCATTTGGCTACCTTGGTAGTGTGGGGACTTTGCTTTTTAAAAATTTCAACAACAAGCAACTGAGCTGGTTTAATTTCATAATAACCTCTTCGTATGGACTTGCTATAACCGGTAGTTTGCTAACCATACTCACCTTATGGTATTTCAGAATGAAATTCCAGATCAAACAAAAAGACCAGTTACCCATAGTAAATACCACCCTAAATTCAATATCAACCTAAACCCTGATGAAACATGAAAACTCCGGATATCTCCAAAATAAAAGATAAATTACTTTTTACACCAGGTCCTTTAACAACTGCACAAAGTGTGAAAGAAGCTGCGCTTTCCGATTTAGGCTCACGCGATTCCGTATTTATAGCGCATGTGCAGCAAATAAGGGAAAAACTTCTGGCATTAGCCCATGTAGGAGCTCCTGAATATGAAGCTGTTATTATGCAGGGAAGCGGAACCTTTGGTATAGAATCAGCTATTTCTTCGGCAATTCCAAGTAATGGAATGTTGTTGAACATTATTAACGGGGCCTATGGCCGCCGCATCAGCCAAATAGCCCGCATTCATTCAATACCACTTATTGAACTTATTTATGACGAAAATCAGCTTCCTGATCTTGAAGAAATTGAATCCGTTTTATCCGGAAGCGAACAAATTACACATGTAGCAGTAATACATGGTGAAACAACAACCGGTTTGCTAAATCCTATTGAAGAAATTGGGAAATTAACAGCCCGTTACAACAAAGTTTTTATCGTTGATGCCATGAGTACCTTTGGCGCATATGATATTGATCAAAAAGAACTGAATATCAGTTATTTGATTTCATCATCCAATAAGTGTATCGAAGGAATTCCCGGTTTTAGCTATGTGCTGGCTAAAGGCTCAGAACTTCAGAAATGCAAGGGAAGGGCACGCACATTAAGCCTTGACCTCTATGATCAGTGGGCAGGATTAAATTCCAACGGTCAGTTCCGCTTCACCCCGCCCGTGCAATCGTTACTGGCATTTCATGAAGCTCTAATCCAACTGGAAAAAGAAGGCGGAGTCAATGGCAGGGCCGAACGCTATTCGGTAAACAATGCATTGCTGGTTGGAGAAATGAAAGAACTGGGGTTTGAACTCTATCTTCCGGCAAACATAAGAAGCTATATTATTACTTCATTCCTGTATCCAGTACATACTGATTTTTCCTTCGAAAAATTTTATTCCGCACTTAATGAGAAAGGATTTGTTATTTATCCGGGGAAACTCAGCAAAGTGGATTGTTTCCGCATCGGAAATATTGGTCAGCTCTTTCCTCATGACATTCAAAAGCTTGTTGATGCCATTGAAAGTGTGTTGTTTGAATTAAAAATAGAATTAGCCGAACTGTAAATTCAAAAAAAATGAACGAACAATATAGTAAAAATTATAAAGGCAAACTGAAGGGCGTCATTTTCGATTGGGCAGGAACCACTGTAGATTTTGGTTGTTTTGCGCCAACAGGAGTTTTTATAGAAGTTTTCAGGCAAAAAGGCATTGATATTACCATGTCCGAAGCCCGCGGACCAATGGGAATGCACAAACGGGATCACATCCGGGTAATTTCGAAATATCCACGGGTCGCAGAAGAATGGAAAAAAGAATATCTTCGCGAATGCACCGAAGATGACGTTGAACAAATGTTCAACAACTTTATTCCGCTTCAGTTGGCCATTATTGAAAAACATTCCGAAATAGTGCCCGAACTTCTTCATGCACTGGAAATAATCCGGTCGATGGATATGAAAATCGGATCAACAACCGGGTATAATACCGAGATGATGGAAATACTTACATCCGCTGCTGCTAAACAAGGTTATATTGCCGATTCGGTTGTATGTGCCTCGGATGTCCCGGCCGGAAGGCCGGCACCCTGGATGGCTTTAAAAAACGCTGAAAACCTGGGTATTTTTCCGATGCAGGCTTTTGTTAAAATAGGCGATACCATTGCGGATATCGAAGAAGGTATCAATGCCGGTATGTGGAGCGTAGGTGTAGTAAATTCGAGTAACGAAATGGGTTTAACCCTTAATGAAATCAATCAGATGGATAAAATTGAACTTGAGAAACGCAGCGCAAAAGTGCGTCAAGATTACTTTGATGCCGGCGCTGATTATGTAATTGACAGCCTGGCAGAGCTTAAGGAGTTGATTGAAAAAATCAACCGGAGGCTTGCAATGGGCGAAAGACCCTGAATTTCTTACCAAAATGCGCTTAAGCACTATTAATAGTCCCATTAAATTATGCACCTAACCAATACTAAGAATTCAAAATCTGTTATTCCGGTTGAAATACTGGAACTAATAAGTAAGATTGAGTATGAAGGCAAACCTTATGCTGCATTTGATCTGGATAATACACTTTTAATTGGTGACATAGGTGAAGCAGTTTTTGCTGGTCTTATCAAAAAGGAGTTGATACAGGGATTCAGCTGGCAGGATTATCAGAATTTGCTTTGCGTGAACCGGGAATCGGCTTATATAAAAGTAATCGAAATAATGGATGGCCTTGAACTCGATACCCTGAAAGAGGTAACATGCGAAGTTTTAGAATCGGATAATCTGATCATTGAAATCAATACTGTTTTCATTCCCTGCCCCAGGCCAAATATAATTATGCAGGCATTGATACTCTTCCTGCATAAAATGGGAATTGCCGTAATTGTCGTAACAGCCAGCAACCAAATATCGGCCGAAATAGTTTGCAGGAAGTACTTTGACATCCCTTCATCAAATGTTTTTGGCGTACCTGTCAGTTATGATATAAACAGGCGACTGGCATATAAGCCATCCGGAATACCTTATGGTATTGGAAAAGTGACGGTATTAAAAAGTAAGTTTAGCAATAAACCTGTGATAACCGGAGGCGATGGAATCTGGGATAAGTTTCTGCTTGATTACACATCAGAGAATGGCATTCGGTTATGGTTGGGACATGATACTCAGGAATATTTGAATTTGAAAGAGGAATATTATCCTGATAAGAATTTTTATCACATTCAATATCAG
>CAIPFN010000333.1 GCA_903864265.1 uncultured Bacteroidales bacterium
AGGGGAGACAGGGAGATGGGGTGACAAGGAGAGGATTCCTGGAGAGAGGTTAAAGGAGAAAGGTTAAAGGAGAAAGGTTAAAGGTTAAAGTTTAAAGGTTAAAGTAGAAGGGGAGACAGGGAGATGGGGTGACAAGGAGAGGGTTCAGTGTGAAAGGTTAAAGGTTAAAGGTTAAAGGTTAAAGGAAAAGGGGAGACAGGGAGAAGGGGTCTTCGCGAAAGGCAGGGAAAAAGGGTAAGGGTTTATTCTTTGAGAGAATACAAGGTCCGATTATACAATACAATTTCAGTTCAGCGATTTCTACCTCAACAGCCTGTTTTCATCCTTCGGATCCGGCCTAAAACCTCATGCCTGTTGTATTCCATCAGCCGGCAGCCGGCCGGGGAGCAGTTGACACTGCACTAATATTATATTCACGAAAACTATCGGGCGAATGCGCATAAGTACCCTGACACTTCAGTGTATCCGGGTGTTAACTGGGCATGTGGCCCAAACCGAAGATTCTTTTATAATTGGCAGTGCCAGCTAATCCAATCGGCAGACCTATGTGGTTGCATAGTAAAGATCAATAGCCCGCCACCGTATAACCCCCGGCAAAAAGGATCAGGCAGAGATCAAAATATTGATCTCTGCCTGATACGTCCCTTCGATAGAAATTATGGTCGTTGATCCTTAAAATCAACAATCGTTTACCTGTATTTTGAATTCAGGGTAACTTTAAAGTCACTTTTCCCCGATGGCAATGCGCCGTCAGTGCCAAACAGAGGGCTGTATTTCCCTGCCGGTATATCTTTAAAAGTATACGCGTTGCAGGCCCTTGCCACATCCACATAGTTGGTAACTGCCGTATTGATAGCCGATGCAGCCAAATTGGCCAGGCCTCCCATTCCCGTATTTATTGATGCATCGTAGGTGACAGTCCCTTTCCGGGTATACACGATTTCGTTGGTTTTGGTTGACTTGAAAATATATTCCACCCCAACATACACCTTGGCCGCCAGTCCTGATTTATCCCATTTATTGATAATGGTAAAGAGAACCAGGTCGGCACCGAATATTTCACCAAACTTATTCACTGGCGAGTTCAGGAAGTTTTCGGCATCGTATGCACTTTCCTTTTTCAGTACCTCCATCGAAAGAATCTGGGGAATCACATAATACCCTGCATTATTAAGGGGGATGTTCAGTGTGGAGTGGAAGTATTCTTTGGCTTCCACATTCGTGCTCTTGTTAATCGGGGGCATGAGCAGGATGGTGATGGGCTTTTCAGCGTATATTCCCTTATAGGCTTCCGATCTCAAAGGAGTTTTTGTGGTTGTGCAACTGCTCACAACCAAAGCTACGATAACGAGTAAAAACAGGATTTTTTTCATTTCTCAAGTTTTTTTAAAATTCTATCAATAAAAACTTTTGCTTCCGGGTAGAGTGATATTTCTTTTAAAAGCATCGCTTTCCCTTCTTCGGTTTTATTTGCCTGCAGCAACAAGAAACCATAATCGGCATAAACCCCTGGCGGTACCACTCCACGGCTGCCTTTCTGCTTCTCGATAATTTGTTTATACGTTTCAATTAAAGCCTGTGTAGACTTTTCATTGCTGTTTTTCAGGTAGTTATAACTGGTAGTTTCGTAATTGGCATAGGAATACAAAGGCTTTTGGGTTGTACATGCGAATAATACGAAAACAGTAAAGGTTAAAAATATCAGTTTCTTCATGGTAAGGTTATTTTTTTGGATTCCTGGGCTGAAACGAAAATTTGCTTTTTTACGAGTGTTTTGCCGTTGTACGACACCGATACTGTATGGGTTCCGGTGGGTATGGCATATACCTGGCCTTTGGTGCGGGTGCGCTTATCCTTGTACACTTCGGCCAGGAAGGTGGTCTTGTCGTCGAGGGTTACATTCACGCCCCCTTTATAACTGCCCGGGTCGCCCAGAAATTCGAGGAAGGCCTCATTTTCCAGGCCATTCGAAACGGTTTTTAATCCCCGGCAACCGGCCAGCAACATCAAGCCGATTGCAAAAACAAAAAGTATTTTTTTCATTTCTTTATCTCCCTTATAAAATAGTTACTTAAATTTTGTTTGTCGATATTGCCTTCGGCAAATGAAACCATAGCAAATTCACTCTGCGGATTTTCGCCGCCCACAAAGTCAATCTGGACCTTGCCTACAACCTTGCCTGGCAATTCCATTATCATGCCCGTCTGAGGGTTTTTTACACTCTTTCCCTTTTCGATCACCTCATACTTATCGCCAATCTTTAATCCCTGGCTTTTGCCCCCTGAAATCAGTATGCCATTTTCGTCGTACGACAGGAAATAGGATTTCCAGGGCCGGTCGAGACAATTGTTGATCACATTCTCCACCAGTTTCGATATGGCCGCCGATATGGCTTTATCGCTCAGGGTGGCATCGTAATCAGCCTGCTGGCCGAATCCCATCACCGTTTTATTGGTGGTTTCGGCTTCGCCTTTAGCCTCTTCCGAATAAATAATCTGGCCGGTGGAAACATCAACCAAACGTATGCTTACTCCTGCCTGCACGGTTTGTGTTTTGGCCCTCGAAAAGGCTTTCACATCACCAACATTCTTCCTCCCGAATTCAGTTATCGAGCCAATGATCAGGTAGTCGGCACCCACTTTAGAATAGCCTTCATTTCCGGCTATTTTCATTTCCTCGACTACCTTATCCATGTCCTGCCTTTCGAGCAGGATAAATTTATTGGTCGACGAAAGCTTTGTGGATAAAATATCAACCGCTTGTTTGCCTAAAGGGTCATTGGCCTTGTCGTAGAAAATCCCTTTTCCGTACTCTGTTTCGTTCGAAAAACGGGCAATGGCCACTTTCCGTTTCAGGAACTGGCCCTCCTGCTTAACTTCCTGGATTTGTGGCTCCACTTTCACCACCGTTTTTTGAGCAAAAGAACTGGCTGTGAATGTACACACCGCCAGCCCGATTAAAAGTTTTTTCATTTCCTTTTGGTTTTGAGTTAATAAAAGAAGAGCTCCGATAGTTTTTTATACAATTCTTTAAGTATAACAAATTTACATTTTTTATGATTCGTTTCGCATTAATACTAGGATTTTCAAAAAAAAAAATCCTCAACCTGCCTTCTGCCGTAAAAATATTGTGCGGATAGGATCAGCAGTAAAATATTTCATCCTGAAGCCATCCCTGTAAACTTCATGTACTTTGAAAATCAATGAATTTCCATTCAATCATCTTGGCTAAAAAGCAAAAAACAGCAGTCCTTTCCACCTTCCCTGGCAGCAGACTCAGTGCAAATCGGCCTTCTAATCGGTACCTCAATAAAACGGTCTAAGATGAGCGGGAACCCTGAAATCCGTTAATCTCGATATTATTTACCGCAGGAGTAAATTATTACCGAAAAGTTTCCGCTTAATGTACTTTTCGCCGTTACTTTGTATCCTAAACCACTTCAGCCGCTTTCCGGTGAAAAATCCGGTTTTGCTCCTCATCTAACCTTTTTAGACATGAAAAACCACTTTCTGCATTTTGCATTTGCAGCTTTACTAATACTTGCATTTTCATGCAGCCAACCCGGCAAAATGCAGGGCCCGGATCCACTTGTATCCCATATCGATTCAACGGTTCGACCCGGCGACGATTTCTTTATGTTTGCCAACGGAAAATGGTTCAAACAGCACCCCATCCCGGCCAGCGAACAGAGCAACGGCCTGTGGCAGATGATACAGGACACCATTAACGACCAGGTACTCGCCATCTGCAAAACATCAGCTGCTCTAACTGATGCGCCCAAGGGCAGCGATAAGCAGAAAATCGGCGATTTCTATTACTCGGGTATGGACAGCATTACCCGAAACCGTAAAGGGATTGACGACATCAGGCCACAACTTTCGGCTATTGACGCCGTTAAGGATCTGGATGGCTTTGCAAAAACGGCAGCTGATTTCAGGGCACTCACAGGATCGGCTTTATTCGGGTTTTATATCGGCCAGGACGACCGCATCAGCAGCAAGAATGCAGTAAGGATCGAACAAGGCGGGCTCAGTCTTTACGACCGCAATTACTATTTTGACACCGACAAGCGTGCCGTACTCATACGTGTAAAATTTGTCGAACACATGACCAATATGTTCAAAATCATGGGGTACGACGATTCCAAAGCCCGCCTGGCAGCCGAAAACACCATGAAACTGGAGACAGCCATTGCTAAAACTTCACGCAAACGCGAAGATACACGCGACCCTTTGAAAAATTACTCCAAGCTAACCTTCAAACAGCTTCAGTCGGCGGTGCCCAACTTCAATTGGGCCCTTTTCACCCAAACCGCGGGCCTCAAAACCGTGGATAGCGTCATCGTGGGTCAACCCGAATTCCTCGGCGCACTGAACGGCTACTTCAAATCATTCCCCCTCGGCGACTGGAAGAATTATCTTAAATTTCACCTGCTCAGCCACGTGGCTTCCTATGCTGATGATAAAACATTCGCCGAATCCTTCAGCTTTTATTCAAAAGTACTCGAAGGTATTGAGCAGCCTCAACCCCGATGGAAACGCGTGGTGGAACAGACCAATGGCTCACTGGGCGAACTTATAGGCCAGGTGTACAGCAAGGAATACCTGCCAAAGGGAACCAAGGAGAAACTGCTGGAGATCGGCAGCAGCATCAAAGAGGTGTATGCCCAACGCATCAAATCGCTGGATTGGATGAAGCCTGAAACCAAGGACAAGGCCCTCGACAAACTCAACGGTATCATCATGAAAGTGGGATATCCCGATAAATGGAAGGACCTGAGTGCTCTTGAAGCCGACCGCTCCTCCTACCTTAAAAATGTGATGAGTGCATCACAATGGAGGTTTAACTATATGATTTCAAAATATGGCAAACCCGTCGATCGTTCGGAGTGGGATATGTATCCCCAAACCTATAATGCGTATTACAACCCTTCGAATAATGAAATATGTGTTCCCGGATGCAATATCCTGGTTCCGGGATTTGAACATGTGCTGGCCGACGATGCCATTCTCTATTCCATTATCGGCGGCTCTACCTTCGGGCACGAAATTACCCATGGTTTTGACGACCAGGGTTGCAAGTACGATAAGGAAGGCAACCTGAACAACTGGTGGACCAGCGGCGACAGCATGAATTTCTATTCCCGCACCAAACTTATTGTCGAACAGTTCAACGCCTATATTCCGGTCGACAGCCTTCACATAAACGGTTCAATGACACAGGGTGAAAATATAGCCGATCTGGCAGGAATAAGCATGGGGTTTGAAGCATTCAGGAAGACCGGGCAATTCAAGATGAACCAAATGGTAGGCGGCCTGAAACCCGATCAGCGTTTTTTCCTTGCCTACGCCCTGGCGTGGATGATCAATACCCGGCCAGAGGCTACCGTTAACCAGGTGAAAAGCAACGTACATTCCCCTGCCAAATACAGGGTAATAGGACCTTTATCGGATATACCGGAATTCTACGCCGCCTTTGGAGTAAAAGAAGGCGATGCCATGTGGAGACCCGAAAACCAGAGGGTTAAAATCTGGTAAACTTTAATCAGCTAATACAACAAAAGCTCTGCATCGGGAAATTCCCTGCAGAGCTTTTGTTTTTAAGGTTTCGACCGGGGATAAATACAAAAGCCTGGCCGAAGGTGCTCACTTTTGGTTATCGGTGTTGTTCTTCCCCGGGCTGTATTCAATAGCGCGCAACGATTATCTGGCGATCTTCAATTCATCCAGCAGGTAGCCTGCTCCTGCATATTTATCCACCACGAAGAGCACATAGCGTATATCCACACAAATGGTACGCTGCACATTTACATCAAATTTGATGTCGCTGCTCATGGCTTCGGAGTTGCCGTCGAAAGCCAGGCCTATCAGTTCGCCATTGCCATTAATTACCGGGCTCCCGGAATTGCCACCCGTGATATCGTGTGTAGTGAGGAAGCAAACATGCATAACGCCTTTTTCGGCATAGGGTCCGAAATCCTTTTTGCTATAAAGGTCTTTGAGTTTCGGTGAAACCACAAATTCGGCATTGGTCGAATCTTCCTTTTCCATAACCCCCTGCAGGCTTGTGTAGTAATCAGCGTAAAGCGCATCAGCCGGACTGTAGGATTTCACACTGCCATATGTTAAGCGCAGGGTGCTGTTGGCATCAGGATAAAACGTGGTTTCAGGCTGCATTTCGCGCAAACCGGCGATATACAGCCGGCGGGCCTTCGAAAATTTGTCCTCATCGGTCATCTGGGCCAGCCGGGCAAGCATGTAGGAAGAAATAAACGAGTTGGCCGCCACGTAGGCAGGGTCTTTCTTAATGGTTTTCTTCCTGGGATTATTTAAGAACTCCAGCAAACTGGCTTCGGAGGCAAAAATGGAATGATCAAACATATGATCGACATACTTCCCTATATCTCCCCTGAATTTTTTGTTTATGAGCGTATAGCAATCCGGGATATACTGTTCCGAAACATTGGAGACATACAAACGGAGCATATTCTTTAACAATTCTTTTTCCAGGGCAGGGTTGAAGGTTTTATAGAATTTGGCTGCCTTTATTTTGTTGCTGCTGACCATATCCTTAAAATCGGCCGAATCGAACCTGCTTACCAGTTCGCCGGTTTGAAATGCGATATACAGAATCCTGGCGCCCATGAGCAGCTCGCCTGCATAGCTTGTAGCCTCGTTAGCCCGGTTAAGGGCCGATGTTTGATACAAGGTGCTGAAATCGTTCATTACGCTGCCATAGGTCTGCTTACGGCCTTCATCCTGCTGTACCCAGGCCTGGAATGCATCTTCGGTTTTTTTCTTGTCGTCGAATACTTTCAGGCGCTGAAGGGCCTTGCTTTCCTGAAGTGATTTTTTCCAGAAATTAGCCAGGTAGGCATAATCGCCGGCATAGGCTATACGGGTGGCCTCATCGCCGTCCATATATTTTTTCATCACTTCCATCTTGGCCCATTTGGCTTTAATATCGGCTGGATTGCCCTGGCTTAGCTTTTCGCTTATGCCATAGGAAGTAAGGTAACGGTCGGTAGCCCCGGGATAACCCAGTATCATGGAGAAATCCCCTTCTTTCACCCCTGCCAGCGACAGCGGGAGGAAATACTTAGGCTGCAGGGGCACGTTGTTTTTCGAATATTCAGCAGGTTTGCCATCGGATGCCGAATACACGCGCAACAGGCAGAAATCGCCGGTATGACGGGGCCACATCCAGTTGTCGGTATCTCCTCCAAACTTCCCTATCGACGAAGGCGGAGCCCCAACCATGCGTACATCCGTAAAAGTCTGGTAATAAAACATATAATATTCATTGCCTTCGAACATGCTTTCAACAGAAACTTCAAAGCCCGATTCGGTTTCGGCCGCTTTCACTATCAGGTCTGTTTCTTTTTGTATCACGGAGGCCCTCTCCCCTTCGTCCATGGCGGAAGTTACATTAGCCAGCACCCGGGCGGTGACGTCTTCCATGCGGATCAGAAAGGAGACGGTTTTGCCCGTAATGGGCAGTTCTTCTTCAGGGCGCATGGCCCAAAATCCATCGGAAAGAAAATTGCTGCCTACTGAGCTTTGTTCGGCAATGGCCTCGTAGCCACAGTGATGATTGGTAATCAGCAGGCCTTTAGGCGAAATGATAGAGCCTGTACAGCCTCCGTGATCAAGCGAAACCAGGGCGTCTTTCAGGCAGGCCTGGTTCACGCTGTAGATCTGGTCAGCAGTAAGCCGCAGGCCCATCTGCTGCATGGCGTTCATATTGTACTTGCTTACCAGCATGGGAAGCCACATGCCTTCGTCGGCCCTGGCGAAAAGGCTGCAAAAGCTGACAAAAACGAGAAAGAGAGAAATTCGGGTTGATTTCATTCCGATTAAATTAATTATGCGTCAAATGTATATCTTTTTATTTTTAACAGCGTCAACATAAAAAAGAGATGAGAGATCAGGAATACAGGGTGAATACTTTTCACCACTTCATCCTCAACTCTCATCCCGGCAAACCAAATATACCAAGCGTGTAAATGGTTTCAAACCAAACCTTTACTTCGACATCCGTTTGCGTTCGTGTTCCTTCAGATAAATTTTACGCAAACGCATCGACTTGGGAGTAATTTCAACCAATTCGTCTATCTGTATATATTCCAGAGCTTCCTCCAGCGAGAACTTCACGGCCGGCGGCATGCGAACGGCTTCGTCCTTGGCAGTGGTACGGAAGTTAGTCATCTGCTTGGGCTTCGAAATATTGACTCCCAGGTCGTTATCGCGGGAGTTTTCGCCTACTATCTGGCCTTCATAAATCTGGTCGAAAGGTTCAACAAAGAAGCGTCCGCGATCGGTGAGTTTGTCGATACTGTAAGCGGTGGCCATACCGGTGTCGATGCTGATGAGCACTCCAGCCATACGTTGCGGCAGGGCGCCTTTCCAGGGCTCGAATGCTTTGAAACGGTGGGCCATGATGGCTTCGCCGGCAGTAGCTGTCAATACGGCATTACGCAGCCCGATGATACCCCGTGAAGGGATAACAAACTCGAGGTGCATCAGATCGCCTTTGGGGCTCATGGCCAGCATATCGCCACGGCGCTGGGTAACCAGGTCGATCACTTTTCCCGATACCTCCAGTGGCGTATCCACGATAAGCGTTTCGATAGGTTCGCATTTAACGCCGTCAATTTCTTTGATGATTACCTGAGGCTGACCAACCTGTAACTCATAGCCTTCGCGGCGCATGGTTTCGATCAGGATCGAAAGGTGAAGGATGCCACGTCCGTATACAATAAACTGGTCGGACGAGCCGGTTTCTTCGACACGCAGGGCCAGGTTTTTCTCAATTTCTTTTTGAAGCCTGTCGTTCAGGTGCCTCGAAGTAACAAATTTGCCTTCCTTACCAAAGAAAGGTGAGTTATTGATGGCGAAGAGCATGCTCATGGTCGGTTCATCAATATGAATATCCGGCAAACGCTCCTGTGTTTCGGGATCGGTAACGGTATCGCCAATATCAAAACCTTCGAGGCCCACCAGGGCGCAAATATCGCCTGAGTGAACTGACTCAACCTTTACGCGGCCAAGGCCCGAAAAGGAATACAGTTCCTTTATTTTTGAACGGGTAACGGACCCATCTCTTTTAAGCAGCACTACGTTCATGCCTTCGGTGATTACCCCGCGCGATACACGGCCGATAGCAATACGGCCTACGTACGAACTGTAATCGAGCGAGGTGATCTGCATCTGCAACGGACCTTCGGGCGTGGGGGCTTCAGGGATATACTCAATGATGGCATCGAGCAGGGGGAAAATATTATCGGTTTGTTCGAGCCAGGTCGAATTCATCCAACCTTGTTTGCTCGAACCATATAAGGTCTGGAAACTAAGCTGTTTGTCTGTAGCTTCCAGGTTAAAGAACAGTTCGTATACCTGCTCCTGCACTTCGTCGGGACGGCAGTTTTCTTTGTCCACTTTATTGATGACCACGATAGGCAACAGGCCCAGGGCCAGTGCTTTCTGGGTTACGAAACGGGTCTGTGGCATGGGACCTTCGAAGGCATCAACCAACAGCAGCACGCCGTCGGCCATTTTCAAAACCCGTTCCACTTCCCCGCCGAAATCGGCGTGACCAGGGGTGTCGATGATATTGATTTTAACACCTTTGTATTCTACTGAAACATTTTTTGATGTGATGGTGATACCCCGTTCCCGTTCCAGATCGTTGTTGTCGAGTATCAGTTCGCCGATTTCCTGGTTGTCGCGGAACAGGTTACAGCTGTGTAATATTTTGTCAACCAGCGTAGTTTTGCCGTGGTCGACATGGGCAATGATTGCGATGTTTCGGATACTTTGCATGAATAATTTGCTTGTGAAAAAGTGTGCAAAGGTAGGGTTTATTTGCAGATGATTTACATATATAGGATTTTAGTTGGAAACTGGAGGAGACATGGGGACATGGGGACATGGGGACAAGGCGACAAGGGGACAAGGGGAAATGGGGACAAGGCGAGGGGCGAGATGGGGAGTAGGGAGTATGGAGAAGGGAAGAGAGAAGTGGGGAGAATACGGCGATATGACGGAAAAACAATTTTTGACAAAGCTTTTTGCTCACAGACCGTTCTCTTTCGTTATCTTCGCATTATGAATGAAAAAGCGAAACCCCTGTTTGAGAAGCGCATCTTCTGGGATGTGAACTTTGAGCTGATCGACTACGACGCCAAGGCCAACTGGGTGATCGAGCGGGTTTTTTCGCGCGGCGACGTGGAGGATATCCGGCAATGCCGACGGTACTATGGCGATGAAAAAGTGACTTCGGCTTTATTAAGCGCAAAGTATCTACCGCTTCATACCATACATTTTGCCAGTGCCATAATCGACAAGCCACTTAATGAATTCAGATGCTACATACTGAGACAGTTGAACCCGGAACTTTTTCCTTATTAAAGGAATTAATGGCTTTGCCCGCCCTTGAAGCATTTGCTTTGGTAGGCGGTACAGCCATGTCGCTCCGGTATGGGCATCGCAGCTCCGTTGACCTTGATTTATTTTATCACGAGAAATTTGACCATCCCCAAATCATCGAAGCTCTTGAGACAACCTTCCGGCACCGTTTTGTTTACAAACAGCAACACACGCACTTTGGTATTTTTTGCTTTATCGATAATATTAAGGTTGATATTGTCCATTTCCCTCATCTGCCTATAGCCGCTATTGAAAAGGAGGACGAAATAAGAATGTACAGCAGTGCTGATATTGCGGCAATGAAAATCCAGGCCATCCTTGGCAGGGCACAGAAAAAAGACTTTTGGGATTTGTACGAATTGCTACAGCATTTTCCGTTACAGCAACTTATGGACTGGCACAAACAGAAATATCCAAGCCAGATGCTGGCAATTAGTATTCCTCATGCCGTTACCTACTTTGCCGATGCCGACGACAGCGAGACACCCACTAGTTTTAAGGGACAAACCTGGGAAAAGGTAAAGAACGGCATAAATCGGGCGGTAAGCGATTATCTGAGATAAACCTCCGCGAGCCTTTACTTATACTCAAAACGAGATAAAACTATACATTTCAAAACCAGGTTCCGGGAACCAAATTCCTAAAAGCATTACAACAGCAGGAAGAATCTGCCACTTACATTATGTAAAGCAATGATTTACTTTGTGGTGAAAGTTGGGGATTTGGAACACGGAACCTGCCACACGTTACCCGGAATGCGACCATTTACCTTGTTTGCAGTATAAACCGAATCATGCTACCCTTTCAGCATCATTGCTGACCGTTTGCCCACAAACGGAAAAGCCGCGACTCCTGAAGACAATTTATTTGATTTTCAACACCACCTATGCCTTTGCATGTGTTGTGCAGTCGGGACCGTTCAGGGCCTTCTGTTCTCACAAAGCATAATAAACGGCTGGCGAAAAACACTTCCATTGGTATTTGTGCCATTGATGAGTGAAGTGCCGGTTATCCTTTGAGTGCTGCTGGTTTTACCTATGTCCCTCCCGAAGTGCTTAGAATACAGCAAATGGGTGGCTGAATGTTTTTGCTTTTTCTTGCTTTTAGCTCCTGACTTCTGCCACAGCATATTGAGAAAAAGGAAATGAATGAGCAAGCCAACCAAAATAAAAAACAGCCTCGGCCTGCTACCCCCTCTGGCAAATCAAAATAAAAGCGGATACACTTGATTCTTATCTTGTTTTTCTACCTTTGCAAAAAATCACTTTTTATGGATAGAGGCCCTATTTCTCAATTTATTGAACAGCATTACCGGCATTTCAATTCAGCCGCCCTGGTTGATGCCGCCAAAGCATACGAAACACACCTGCTCGAAGGCGGGAAAATGCTGATTGCCATGGGCGGTGCCATGAGCACGGCCGAACTTGGCATTTCGCTGGCCGAAATGATACGGCAGGACAAAGTGCAGATCATCAGCTGTACAGGCGCCAACCTCGAAGAAGATATTATGAACCTGGTGGCCCACTCCCACTACCGCCGGGTGCCCAACTACCGCGACCTCACCCCCGAACAGGAAAACGAACTGCTCGAAAAAGGCCTGAACCGCGTTACCGATACCTGCATTCCCGAAGAAGAAGCATTCCGTAAAATACAGCATCATATCGTTAAAATATGGAAGGACGCCGAAGCCAAAGGCGAACGCTACCTGCCCCACGAATACATGTACAAGCTGCTGCTGAGCCGCGTGATGGAGAACGATTATGAAATTGATCCGAAACATTCGTGGATGCTTGCTGCCGCCGAAAAAAACCTGCCTATCATTGTTCCGGGCTGGGAGGACAGCACCATGGGAAATATCTTTGCATCTTACTGCATCAAAGGCGAACTAAAGCCTTCGACCATGAAAACCGGAATTGAATATATGATGTGGCTTACCGAATGGTATCGCGCCAATTCCTCAGGCAAAGGCGTAGGCTTTTTCCAGATCGGTGGCGGCATCTCGGGCGACTTCCCTATTTGTGTCGTTCCCATGATGTACCAGGACCTGGAATGGCACGATGTTCCGTTCTGGAGTTATTTCTGCCAGATTTCGGATTCCACCACTTCGTACGGATCGTATTCCGGTGCTGTTCCCAACGAAAAAATCACCTGGGGCAAACTGGCCATCGATACCCCTAAGTTTATAGTGGAAAGTGATGCCACCATTGTAGCTCCCCTGATTTTTGCCTGGCTGCTGAAATGGTAATGCAGGCACGCAGCCTTTTGCGTTACCCTCGTTAGCTTTCAAAGGCGGTGCGCGTAATGAACCGCTGACTTCAACGAATACCATATTCCCGTTTATCTTATATTGAACCTATAAGATGACGGGAATTTTAGTTGTTGTTTACACCGGCATATCCTGATTTCTGGGAATGAGTTTATTCGCGTTTCGGATCCTGGTTCCGAGTTTACACCTCACGGCCCAAATGACCGGGTAAAACCGGCTGTGTGTCGGGGCAGGAAACAGGGATGGTAGTATAAGACTGCTTAACACTGATTACAGGCATTCTATGAATAGATAGCACAGCTACCCGGGTATTCCGGGTAACTGAGCTTCCATTCCTGAAAAGAAAATTTGCCCGGATTATGCCTCCAGGCTCTTACGCATATTGTACACCTTTTTCCCTCCGTACAGGCTGGCCAGGCTTAATAAAAGCAGGGTTCCGCTTCCCACCGGCGCGCCACTGCCGGTGGGACCGCCTACAAAACCGTTAGTGCCGCCGCTGTTGCCTGTGCTTGGCGGTGCAGGAGGGGCCTGGGCCATAAGGGTAATACTTAGGGTGATTAGAAAAGCGAGGAGAAGTATGGTTTTTTTCATGATGGGGTTTGTTAAGGTTAAAGGTGAAAGGTTAAAGGTGAAAGGTGAAAGGTGAAAGGTTAAAGGTTAAAGGTTAAAGGTTAAAGGTTAAAGTGGGGTTGTGAGAATGAAAAGTGAAAAGTGAAAAGTGATCCCGATAGCTATCGGGAGTGGAAGAGGAACACGGTCATTATCGCGTTAACTGGAACTAAGCGGAGTGGGGAAAGGCTGGAAGTGTTAATTCCAGTTATC
>CAIPFN010000334.1 GCA_903864265.1 uncultured Bacteroidales bacterium
CAACAATATCATAATTAGTAATTATCTTTGTATTTTAGCCGAATCATGTCAGCTCATCCGGGTTGATGAAAAGATATTTGTTAACAAAACATAGAATTATGTCGTTAAGCCAAAAATCAACTGATCTTAAGCGCAGGATGCGGGAAGCTTTGCGTGGCGGGGGCGAAAAAGCCATCGAAAAGCAAAAAGCCACCGGTAAACTGACTGCCCGCGAACGAATTATTACCTTACTGGACGACAAGTCCTTTCACGAATATGACCTGTTTGTCGAACATGCCGGGCGTGATTTCGACATGAGTGACAAGTACCTTCCGGGCGACGGAGTAGTCACCGGTACAGGAACCATCAACGGTTACGCCGTTTGTATATTTGCCCAGGATTTTACGGTTGCCGGGGGATCCCTGGGTTATATGCATGCCAAAAAGATCACCAAGATTATGGATCATGCCATGAAGCTCAAAGTTCCCCTCATCGGGATCAATGATTCGGGAGGTGCACGTATCCAGGAAGGAGTCAACTCATTGGCCGGATACGGGGAGATATTCTTTCGTAACACCCAGGCCTCAGGAGTAATCCCGCAGATTTCAGTGATACTCGGGCCCTGTGCCGGGGGAGCTGTTTATTCACCAGCCCTCACCGACTTCGTGTTCGTGGTCGACAAGATTTCAAAGATGTTCATTACCGGTCCTGAAGTTATCAAAACAGTACTGGGAGAAGAAATTTCAATGGAAGAACTGGGTGGGGCAAGGGTACAGGCCGAAATCACCGGTAATGCCCATTTCTTTGCTGAAAATGAGATTGAGTGTTTTGACCAGATCAAGCGTCTTTGCAGTTTCATTCCCTGGAACAATGCAAAAAAAGCGGAACCCTTTCCCAAAAAGCCACCCCGCAGCAGGCAATATAACATTGAAAAGGTGTTCCCTCTGAATTCGCGCCAGCCCTACGACGTAAAAGATGTGATCCGGGCTATGAGCGACGATTCCGACTTCCTGGAAGTTCATGACCTCTGGGCCGAAAATATTGTGGTTGGATTTGCCCGCATGAGCGGGAATACGGTTGGATTTGTTGCAAATCAACCCCTTGTACTTGCAGGTGTTCTTGATGTGGATTCATCCGATAAGGCTGCACGCTTTATCCGTTACTGCGATGCTTTCAATATTCCTTTGGTAACGCTGGTTGACCTGCCAGGTTACCTTCCGGGTGTTGACCAGGAACATGCCGGGGTTATCCGTCACGGTGCCAAGGTGTTATATGCTTACAGCGAAGCCACCGTTCCTAAAATCACCGTCATCACTCGCAAAGCCTATGGCGGAGGATATATTGCCATGTGTTCAAGTCACCTCAGGGCTGACTTTGTGTTTGCCTGGCCGACAGCCGAAATTGCGGTTATGGGACCGGAAGGAGCCGCCAATATTATTTTCAGGAATGAAATCAAAGCTGCCGAAAATCCTGAAGAGATGCGTAAACTTAAGGTGAAGGAATACAAGGAAAAATTCGCTAATCCCTATGTTGCTGCAGCATACGGCTATATTGATGCTGTTATTGAACCTGCCGAAACCAGGGATATGGTAATTCATGCCCTTCATATTTCCGCCGACAAAATCATTACGACCCCCGCCAAGAAGCACGGAATTCCCCCGTTCTGATGGAATTACCAGGCCTTCATTTATTCAGCAACAGTATATCCCGGACAAGGCTCCTTTTTATCTGCAGCCTCCGGCCTACCTGATATCCGGGCCAATGCTTTAACCCCAAGCTGTTGACATAATTCCTCTAAACACAAGATTATGAAAGAAAAAATGACAGATTTGCCATCGGGAAACGAAGCGGAAGAACCCAAAGAAGCCGAAGTTTTTCAATCGCTGATTATTGAAGATGTCAAATATAAAACCCGGTTAAACAAGAAATTCCTCAACCGTAAGGTCTATGAACCCGTGGATCCGAAGAAGATTGTTTCTTTTATCCCCGGAACAATAATTAATGTCTTTGTCAAAAAAGGCA
>CAIPFN010000335.1 GCA_903864265.1 uncultured Bacteroidales bacterium
GTAACAGTTTTTGCCGACAAGGATATGCTCGAAGGCATTATACGGAATTTACTCACCAATGCAGTGAAATTCACTCCAAAAGGTGGAAGTGTAACGGTTTCAATAAAGTCATCGTCCCCGGGGGAAGTCGAAATTTCCGTACAGGATACGGGTATTGGCATGGATAAAAACAGGCTAGCCCATCTTTTCCGCCTCGACATCAATACCAGCCGCAAAGGCACCGAAGGGGAAGCCAGCACCGGGCTTGGACTGATCCTCTGCAAGGATTTTATCGAAATGAACGGGGGAAAACTATGTGTGGAAAGCCAGGAATTAAAGGGCAGCACCTTCCGTTTCACCCTGCCCTGCCCGGCCATACCCGACGAAAAAACAACGCTTGCCGAAGTCTTGCACGAAAAGGAAACCCATCTTGAAAACCTTAAAATCCTGATTGCCGAGGATGACGAGGTCTCGGAAATGCTGATTTCCATCGCCCTGAAACCCATAAGCCGCGAACTGATTAAAGTTAGAAGCGGTACCGGGGCAGTGGATGCCTGCCGCACCCATCCCGACATCGACCTGGTATTGATGGATATCAAAATGCCGGGCATGAACGGGCATGAGGCTACCCGCCTGATCAGGGAATTCAATACAGAGGTGGTCATCATTGCTCAGACTGCCTACGGGCAGTTCAGCGATATGGAAAATGCCCTGGAAGCGGGATGCAACGACTATATCGCCAAGCCGATCGACCAGGAAAAATTAATGATGCTGGTACGCAAGCATCTAAAAAAATAATCCTTACATGGACCCACTACTCAAGCCTGCAAACGACATGGAAAACCTTGAAATAAACACAGCCCTGATACCGGGAGAGCCGGCGGAAAGCAAGCCGAAAATGCTTTCCGAACCGGACTTGCTTGAAATTATCCGTGAGCTCCAAAAAAAACAGGCTGAGCTGGAAATGCAGAATGAAGTGCTGATGCAGGCCAAGGCTGATGCCACGGCAGAGGCTGAAAAATACTTCAATATCTATAATTTGTCGTCAACACCTTATATTACGCTTTCCAAAACATCCGAAATCGTAGAGTTAAACCTGAGAGGGGCACAGATACTGGGCAAAGACCGATCCGCACTGAAGAACAAAGGCTTCGGCACTCTTATCTCCCAAAAGTCCAGGGCTGTCCTTTCGAACTTCCTGGAAAAAGTAATGAGCGGCACTTCCGGGGCAAACTGCGAACTGGAACTGCTTACTGATCCCGCTAAATCTGTTTACGTGCACATCAGTGGCTTGCACTTAACAGGCCAGCAGAACTTCATGTTAAGCCTGGTTGAAAGCGGCGAACAAAAGGAAGCTGAACGCAAGCAAAAGGAATTACACTACAGCCTGGTGAAAATCGCCGACTGTCTGCCCGGGGTCGCATACCAATACCGCTTACGCCCCGATGGCAGCTCCTGCTTTCCCTATGCCAGTGAAGCCCTTTTCGAAATCTACCATATCAGGCCTCAGGACGTTTCGCAAGATGCATCTGTACTGATGGACATCATTCACCCTGACGATATTGCCGGAGTAATCGCTTCAATACAGGAATCGGCGCGAAGCCTCCAAGCCTGGCAACACGAGTACCGTGTGAAGTTCGCTGATGGCAGGATCCGCAAACTCTACGGCAAGGCTATGCCTCAGCAGGAACCTGACGGATCGGTACTCTGGTATGGTTTTATTTCGGATATAACCGACCGCACAAAGGTCAGCGATTCCTTACTTGAAAGCGAACATATGCTCAGGGAATCACAGAAGGTAGCACAACTGGGCAGCTACAGCTGGAATATGGAAAGCGGCATATGGAACAGCTCAAAAATAATGGATGAAATATTCGGTATAGACGAAAATTATACGCGTTCGCTCGAGGGCTGGATAAACATTATTCATCCCGAATGGCAATCGCGCATGGACGGGTATATAGCCGACGAAGTTATTGGAAAGCATCAACGTTTTGATAAGGAATATCAGATTATCAGGCAGACTGATGGTGCCAGCCTGTGGGTGCATGGCCTGGGCGAACTCGAATTCGACAGCACCAACAACAAACCCCTTAAGATGGTGGGGACCATCAGCGATATTACCGAAAGCCGGCTGGCCAGGGAAGCTTTGCGCAACGAGCACCGGAGAATGGAGGGTATTATCGAAGCCACACAGGCCGGCACCTGGGAGTGGAACGTACAAACCGGCGAAACGACCTTCAACAGGGAATGGGCACAGATAATCGGCTACACACCGGATGAACTGGCCCCCACCAGCATTGAAACCTGGAAGCAACATGCCCACCCCGGCGACCTGCTTCAATCCGCATTGCTGCTTGAGAAGCACTTTGCGGGTGAACTGCCCTACTACGATTTCGAATGCCGCATGAAACACAAGCAGGGCCACTGGGTTTGGGTGCACGACCGGGGACAGGTAATCACTCGCACTGCCGAAGGACTGCCGCTGATGATGTTTGGCACCCATACCGATATCAGCAGGCGGAAACTTTCCGAAGAATTATTGCAGGAAAGTAACGAGAAACACCGCAGCCTGGTCGAAAACATCAGCGATGTTATCTACTCGCTCGATACCGAAGGTAAGTTCACTTATATCAGCCCGGTAATCTATAAAATAATTGGGCTTCATCCCGATGAAATCGTTGGCATGAACTTTTCGGGCTTTATACACCCCGACGACCTGCCTTTCCTGATGGAAAGCCTGCAAAAAACACTCAAGGGTGAAGCTGAGCCTTGCGAATTCCGCGCATTCAGGGGCGAGCAGGTCCGCTATGTGCGTACCTCAAGTCAGTTGGTTTTGCACGAGGGTGTTGTAACCGGGCTCACCGGCATTATGACCGACATTACCAACAGCAAACAAGCCGAGGTACTGTTGCAACAAACCCGTCAGAATTATGAGACCTTTTTCAATACCATAGATGAATTTCTTTTTGTACTCGACGAACAGGGGTGCGTAATTCACACTAACAACACCGTTTCGGACCGGCTGGGATATGATACGGAAGAACTTCAGGGCCAATCGGTCCTGATGCTTCATCCTGCCGCACGACGCGATGAGGCTGGTCGTATTGTTGGCGAGATGCTGCAGGGAATTACCGAATTCTGCCCGGTTCCCTTAATCACCAAATCCGGGGTTCAGATCCCGGTCGAAACCAGGGTGAAACACGGCACATGGGATGGGAAACCTGTTATATTCGGGGTAACCAAGGATATTTCGAAAATACGGCTCTCGGAAGAAAAGTTCTCGAAATCGTTTCAGCTTAACCCCTCCGCCTGCGGCTTAAGTGACCTGGATAACCTACAGTACATAGAAGTAAACGAGGCCTTTTACAGCCTGTTTGGTTTCGGCAAAGATGAAGTGCTTGGCAAAACAGCCCTGGAGCTGGGTATTCTTACCATCGAAACCAGAAATTCCATCCTGCATCAGTCGGACAGTGAGGGTAATGTCAGGAATATAGAGACGGGATTAAGAGCCAAAAACGGAGACATCAAGCATGTTTTGCTTTCGTCCGAAAATATTACGGTACAGGATAAGACGTACCGCTTTACCGTGGCTCACGACATTACCGAACGAAAGCTGGCCGAAGAAGCCCTTCGGGTGAGCAGCCAGAAATGGGAAGCCATCATATCGGCCTCGCCCGACGGAATAGGCATGGTTGCCCCCGACGGAACCATACAACTCATGTCGCATAAGGTTGCCGCTATGTATGGCTATCCGCTGGAACAGCGCACTGAAGTGGTAGGCAAATCTATATTTGACTTTATCGATCCCTCGAATCACCTGAAACTGACCCAAAATATCCAAATGTTGCTTTCGGGTGAAACCTCCCATCCTATAACGGAATACCTGGCCATACGAAAGGATCAGAGCCGGTTTTATATAGATGTGAATTCCACTGTTCTGCTGGATCCCGAGGGGAAACCTGAGAGCATATTGTTTGTCGAACGCGATATCTCGGACCGCAAACATGCACAGGAAGCCTTACAGGACAGCGAACTGAGGTATCGCAGGCTTTTCGAAACCTCGCCTTCGGGCATTATAGTGCTGGATGTGAACGGCATCATTCTCGAAGCAAACGACACATTTACCAAATCAACCCAGATTTCGCATGATGACCTGATAGGAATCGATATCAGGGAACTGACCCTGCCCGAAACAAAGCATCTGGTTTCCGAAAACATTAAGCGTATCTGCTTAGGCGAAGTGATTGAACAGGAAGTGATAAGCCTGCGGAAGGATGGCACATTCTGCACTGTTTTACTACGTGAAACGGCCATTACCCTGCCCGACGGGCAGCAGGGCATACTCTCGGTTTCAAACGATATTACCCTGCGTAAACAGGCCGAAGAAGAATTGAGGACGAGCGAGGAAAAATTCAGGGAACTGTTCGAATCCAATACCGACGGGATAACGATCTTCCTGGTGAACCCCCATGGTCCGCCCTCGAATATTGTCGACATGAATGAAAACGCAGCCCTGATGGTCGGCTACACCAAGGCTGAAATGATGCAAATGACTCCCGATGCCTTGGAGAAGGATATCACATCCGGGAAAATTGAGACCCGGAAGAACGAGCTATTATCAAAAGGATTTACGCATTTCGAGACCATCATTTTACACCGCGACGGTCACGAGATCCACGTGGAGATCAAAGTTAAGGTCATTAACTATCACAACCAGCCTGCTATAATGAACATCGCCCGGGATATCACCGAGCGGAAAAACAATGAAACCCTGTTGTATAATTATGCCAATGAATTAAGCAAACAGAATGTGGAGAAAGACAAATTCTTTTCCATCATAGCCCACGACCTGAGGAGCCCTTTTACCGGGTTTTTAGGCCTCACCGAGATCATGGCCGAAGGATTACATGGCATGACACTGGATGAAATTCAGAATATTGCCGTGGAAATGAAAAATTCGGCTGTCAACCTTTTCAATCTGCTTGGCAACCTGCTGGATTGGTCGCGCATGCAAAGAGGACTCACCACGTATGTGCCGGTCAGTTTCCCACTCCTGCCCGTTATTCCGGCAAGCCTGGTGCTGGTTCTGGAGGAAGCTGCCAGAAAATCCATTACAGTGAGCTATCAAATCCCCCCTGGCCTTGAGGTTTTTGCCGATGAGAATATGCTTGAAGGGATATTGCGGAATTTATTGACCAATGCTGTTAAATTTACACCCCGGGGCGGACAGATCCTGATTTCGGCAAAAACAACACCCGGCAATTTAGCTGAGATTTCGATACAGGATACGGGTATTGGAATGAATAAAAGCATAACCGACAACCTCTTCCGACTGGATGTAAATACCAGCCGCACCGGCACGGAAGGCGAATCCAGCACCGGCCTGGGGCTGATTATCTGCAGGGACTTTATCGAAATGCACGGAGGGGAATTAAAGATTGAAAGCGAGGAAGGAAAAGGGAGTACTTTCCATTTTACCATTCCCGGCCCCGAAAGCACAGGCACAGAGCCTACCGTTACAAAAGCCCCTGATACCGCGAACGGCAAGAACCCTGTTAAAAAGCTGAAAATATTAATTGCCGAGGACGACGAAACTTCCGAAATGCTTCTTTCTATCGCATTAAAGAAGTACAGCAGCAAAATTTACAGGGCGCGGTCGGGGAAGGAAGCAGTTGAAATCTGCCTTGCTAATCCCGACATCGACCTGGTAATGATGGACATTCAAATGCCCGAAATGGACGGGATTGAGGCCAGCAGGCAAATCAGGCAGTTCAGCAGCACCGTGGTTATTATTGCACAAACCGCGTATGGACTGGATGGCGAAAGAGCTAAATCCCTGTCAGCAGGATGCAATGATTATCTGCCTAAACCTCTGAATAAGTTGATTTTAAACACTTTAATCAAAAAACATTTCAGAATTTAACCCCCCGCTTATACCGGCAACAGTATATGCCCCCGCCACACTTCATATGGCGGGGTGGGTGAAATAAAAAAGAGTGAATTACACTATCTGAAAATCAACGGCAGGCCTTAAAACAGAAAAAGCATCACTATCGGAATGAAGTCAATCGCAGCACGGTAAATCTTAAAAATATTGCGCTATGCTACACCTGAAACTAAAATCGACTATTAAATTTATCTTCGCGGAGGATGAGGGTTTCTCACTGGAAAACCGCTTGTTTTTATCTGCAATTGTAGTGGGCATATTAACAAGCATGGTGGGTTCACTCACAAATTTTCTGCTCATCACTTCGGTACCGGCGGTTATTGTTCCGTTGCTCTTGTCAGTCATGCTGATCATCCTCTACTATTTCGTACGCTTTAAAAAGATTATCGATCCTTTAATCATTCCGATAGTCATTATAGCCCTGGTTGGGATTTCCATCATATGGTTATTCAACGGTGGGATCAACGGGTCCAATGTTATGCCTGGTTTTGTCATACTGATACTGGGGCTGATAGTATATCCCGTCAAAAAAAAGAAATATGTACTGCTGCTTTCACTGACTCTGAACCTGATTATTTACCTGATACAGTTTTACCGTCCGGGCTGGGTGGTCAACTATCAGTCAGAAACGGAACGCTGGATTGACTCCCTGTTTACCCTGATTTATACCTCTTACTTCATATACCTGATAATTATTTTTGTTCACAGGCAATATTCGCTGGAGCGCGAAAAATCAGCTGAAAACGAGAAAAAATACCGCTTGTCCGAAGCCCAGCTCGAAGAAGCCCAACGGATTGCTCATATCGGAAGCTGGGAAAGGGATATGCTAACGGACCGCATTATCTGCTCTAAGGAGATGTACCGCGTTTTTGATATAGAGCCCGCTACTTTCGATGGAAAACTGGAATCCCTGCTGGGTATTTTTGATCCGGAGGATGTTGAACGCTTCAAAAACCTGAACCTGCATTCACCCAATGGAGATATGTCGTCGCTCGAATTCAGGCTGATCCACAAGGATGGCTCTGTACGTACGGTTTTCGCACAGGGCCGGGTTGAGTACGACCATGACATGAATCCCATAAAGAGTATTGGTACGGTTCAGGATATTACAGCTCGCAAGCAGGCCGAGATTGAGCTGATAGACGCCAAGGAGAAAGCCGAAGAAAGCGACCGCCTGAAATCCGCCTTCCTGGCCAATATGAGCCACGAAATCCGAACACCCATGAATGGAATACTGGGATTTGCCGACCTGCTGAAACTGCCCGATCTGACAGGTGCCGAGCAGCAGGAATATATACGCATTATCAAACTCAGCGGTGAGCGTATGCTCAACATCATCAACGATATTATTGATATTTCAAAGATAGAATCCGGTCAGGTGAATATCGCGTCTTCGCCTACCGATATCAACGAGCAGCTCGGATACATCCTTTCCTTTTTTAAGCCTGAAGCCGAAAGCAAAGGATTGAAACTGTCGTGGCTGAATACCGATTTGCTTGTCCATAGCAATATACTCACCGACGGGGAAAAAACCTATGCCATCCTGGCTAACCTGGTGAAGAATGCTATAAAATACAGCGATAATGGCAGCATAGAGTTCGGGTATACTATTCAGCCCGCATCGGCCGAAGCAGGCAAGTACAGGGGAGGATCCGCCGGACCGGCCATGCTGGAATTTTTTGTAAAAGATTCCGGCATCGGCATTCCTAAGGACAGGCAGCAGGCCATATTCGATCGTTTCATTCAATCGGACATCTCCGACCGGAGAGCTTTCCAGGGTGCCGGGCTGGGATTATCCATTTCGAAAGCGTATGTGGAACTGTTGGGCGGGGAAATCAGGGTGCAAAGCGAAGAAGGGCTGGGAAGCACATTTTATTTTACCATTCCCTTTAACCCGGTTTCAATGGTGAGCGCCACAGCCGTTCCCGACAAGGATACCACCAACCATATCAGGGATATTAAAATATTAATTGCCGAAGACGACGAAACCTCCGAAATGCTGATTTCACTCTTCATGAAAAAGGTCAGCAGCCAGATCATCAGGGCCAAAACCGGCCTCGAAGCCATTGAAGCCTGCCGCAACCATCCCGACATCGACCTGGTGCTGATGGATATCCAAATGCCCGGAATGGACGGCTACGAAGCCAGCAGGCAGATCAGGCAGTTTAACAAAAAGGTGATCATTATAGCTCAAACCGCTTACGGCCTTTCGGGCGACAGGGAAAATGCACTGGAAGCCGGCTGCAACGACCATATCACCAAACCTTTGAACCAGTTCCTACTCCTGGTTCTTCTGAATAAGTATTTCGGAATTTAGCAGGTACATCCGCAGCCGATCCTTGCTTAAAAGCTCAAGCCTGAAGGGAGAATTATGGTTTACTGACTAAAACCAGTCTGGGTTCTGACTTCTTAACATAAGTGGAATGAAATCAGGCCACTTATTGCGTTTAACATAAATCGTTACAACCTGCAATCCTGCCACCCATAGTAACTTCCTGAACACAGGCAATCCGGTTAAACACTATCAGATAAAAGAGAAAACGCCAGAAACGTATTCTAGCATTTCCTGTCCATAACTGGCCGACCGGCTATTTATTAATCCTGTTCATGGCATCCTGCTTCAGTTTATCGGCTTCCGAGCGGGCTCTTTCCATTATGGCGTCGGATTGTTTCTGTGCATCGGCAATTAACTTGTCGGCTTTATCATAGCCCGTCTTTTTTACTTTTTCGGCTCCTTTTTTGGCAGCGATTCCGGCAATATAGCCATTCTTTTTCCCTTCAGCTTCCAGGCGGCTGGCGGATGAATCGGCTGCAAAACGAATCTTTTGGGCTGCCAGGCTGGCTGACTGCAGGAGTTTCTGTCCCTGCTTTCCGGCTTCGGCCATTATTTTAGCCGCTTCGGCATCGGCCTGGGCCAACAGCTTTGTGGCTTCGGCTTTGCCTTTGGTAACCAATTCCTCTTTCTTCGCGCTTAGCTGTTCGAGAGCCTGCTTTTTCATATCCCCGGCCAAACCGGCCATGGCTGATTTGATGCCGCTGGTGATTTTTGGATCCGTTGCCGTTCCGCCTATCAGTATGGTTACGGGTACTATATCGCCCAGGCTCACTTTCACTCCTCTTTGGCTGGCATCCTTCACCAGGCCATCGAGAACGTTGTTGGCTTTAGCACCGAAATCAGAACGCGGAATATCGAGGGTGAGTATGAAATTCAGCACCTGGTCGAGGCCGGTGGTTCCCGAGAAACCGGCTTTATAGCTGCCTAATTTAAAATCCATGGGTTTAACAGTTGCCTTTCCATCTACAATGTCAAACGAAAGGTTGACTTTTTCGAGAGATGGATTCCTGAGTTTCTCCATTTTCAAAAGGTCGGCTATTTTCCCGAAGGTATTGAGCCCGTTTAACCCCAGTATATCCGAAAGCACAAGCCCATCCGCCGAAACGGATGACAATTCAGGCATCATGTCTTTTTTAAGTGCCCCCCTGAATTTGAGGTTGGTGCTTACGGCCCCGCTGAGTTTGCCGGCAACAGGTGCAAATTTCTGCAGGCTGCCGAAAGCCTGGAAGGCTTGTTTTACATCCACATTTTTAACTTGCAGACTCATATCTACCACCGGCTTCACCGGATCAAAGGTACTGTACGATCCTGTCAGCGCCATGGAACCGCCCAGCATATGCAGCTGTAGCCCGTCGAGAAGCAGGGTATGGTCTTTAACTTTTAGTGCACCTGCCACATCGCGCATATCGTAGTTATCATAAACCAGCCGGCTGAAAGTAGTATTCAGTGTGATGTCCATGTCACCAGGTATTTCGATCACAGTGAGTGCCGAAGTATCTTTGGCGGCAGGCGATGAAATTGTTCCTGCCATCAGGCTGTTGATATCCATAAAGGTTGAAGTAGCGGTGAGTGTACCTTTCAGCACGGCCTTTTTCTTCATGATGTACGGAATATAATTCTCCACTTTACCGTTGGCGGTCAGGTCGCTTTTCCCGATGGCCATAACCAGCCCGCTAAGCTGGGCATAGGCCGGTGTGAAGTCGAGGCGGGCCATGCTGATACTTAAGGGGAGAGGAATTCCTTCGCCGGCATACATAAGCTGTTCAACGGCAGCAAAGCCCGAAGCACTAAACTCATTGTAGGCGCCTTTTTCGATGGCCGAAACTTTGCCGCTGAAAGCCATATCCGCCTTCAGTTTGCCCGATAATTTCGTTTTAGCGCCCAGCGGAAAGACTTTCGAAACAGTTTCCAGGTTCAGGTCTCCTTTAAGGCTAGCTTTTATTTCCGGATCCGATACAGGCGTGCGCACCGAGAGGGTGATATCCACCGGGTTCTGCATCAGGCTCAGGTGCATGCGGGGCACTTCCACCGTAGTGTGATCCATTACTCCGTCGGGGTTTGCTACTGCCGCCTGCAGATTTACATCCGTTACCTTTCCCGGCAAACCGGGATAACTGAACATGCCGTCAGCCACCTTTAGATTAAGAGCAAAAGCCGGCATTGAAATATCATTGTAGAGTCCTTTCACATATCCGTCGAAAGCTATGCTGCCTGAAGTTTTCACATCAGCAAAATCCTTCGAATACATGGCCGGGATAAGCGAAAGAAAAGCTTTGAAGGTATTTTCTTCAGCGGCAAATTTAATATCCATTTTATAACCCTCTCTCGGCATGGCAAAAAATCCGGCGGCGCCGACATTAAACTCATTTAACCTGAGCTTACCATCCTTAAATGTAAAAGTCCAGGTTTTCAGATCCGCATCCAGCAAGGCCGATACCGCCGCATTCGATTTGCTTAGATAGCGAACCCCTGCATAATCAGCCGTAAGTTCGTTGATAACGGCTTTTATATTCAGCGAGGTGATATCGGCAGTCATATCACCGCTCAAAGCCCCGGTAAGACCTTCTACAGCTATTTTCACAGGAGTTTCGGCATCATCGTAAACGATACGGCCATCGCTGATGCTTACTTTATCGAGGTACACACTGAATGCCGCCGTTGGTGCCGCGGTATCAGAGGCAGCACCCGGCTTCATAATATCCCAGTTGGCCTTGCCGTTGGCCAAAACTTTGAAAAGCAGTCGCGGCGAGCTAAGCTCAACCTTTTTGACCTTGTAGCTGTTTCCTCCGAAAACGCTGGCCAGGTCGAGCGTAAGCGACAAGGAGGGGAATGAAGCCAGGGTATCTTTTTCAAAATCACCCGAGCCTTTCACAACCAAACGCTTCACATTCACGGTGAGATCCGGGAAATGACGAAAAAGCGTTACCCCTACCCCATCGAAGGTAACGACGGCATTCAGGTTTTTATTTATCTCCGACTGAAGCTTTTCCTGTATCTTGCCTTTGAAAACAAAAGGCAACGCTATCATTACCAGGAGCAGAAGAGTTATAACGGCTACTGAAACCTTAATTGCTTTTTTCATGGTCAATGTAAATTAATATTTCTTAAAACAGTTGGACGGTTTGATATAAAGGCACGTTCAGCTCCCAAACCTTGAAATAGTTCAGAAAGCAGATATTTGTATCCGGCTTAGAGTATTTGTCATCATCCGAAGGAACGGATTGAAACTTTAATTGCAGGAGGTCAGTAATATATGCAATTGCTGCCGGAATTAAACCCGTGAGGATCTGTTACGGAGCAGGTGATCGGCAATAACCAGGGCGGCCATAGCTTCTACAATGGGAACCGCGCGCGGCACCACGCACACATCGTGCCTGCCTTTGGCTTCAAGCACAATATTTTCGCCTTTATTATTCACCGAAGGCTGCGATTGCTTGATGGTAGCAATAGGCTTAAAGGCCACCCGGAATACGATATCATTTCCGTTGCTGATACCGCCCTGTATGCCTCCCGAATGGTTGGTCCTGGTTTTGATTTCACCCTGACCGTCGCCTATAAAAATATCATTATGTGTAGATCCCCGCATGGAGGGAGCCCTGAATCCTTCGCCATACTCGAAACCCTTTGCGGTATTGATGCTCATGGCTGCTTTGGCGAGGTCGGCCTGCAATTTATCAAATACAGGTTCGCCTAACCCGGGAGGAACACCGCTGATTATGCAGCTGATTATGCCGCCGCAGGTATCCCCCTCCTGTTTCAGCCGTGTGATGAGTTCTACCATTTTTGCAGAAGCATCTCTATCTGGGCAGCGTACCGGGCTGTCTTCGATGAAGCCGAGCTGATCGATAGCAAATTCATTTCCGACGGATACTTCACCTATGCTGCTCACGTAGGCTTTGACTTGTATGCTGTAATGCTGAAGCAGCAGTTTGGCGACTGCGCCGCCGGCAACACGCGAAAGTGTTTCCCTGGCCGATGACCGACCTCCTCCCCGATAATCGCGAAAGCCGTATTTGCTGTCGTAAGTATAATCGGCATGCGACGGACGGTAGGCCGTGCGCAGATGATCGTAATCAAAACTATGATGATCGCGGTTGCGGATTTCAAATGCAATGGGAGCCCCGGTTGAACGGCCTTCGAAAACACCCGAAAGCACCTCTATGGTATCGCTTTCGTCGCGCGGGGTCGTCATTTCCGACTGCCCGGGCCGGCGGCGGTTGAGTTCCTGCTGAATGAAATCCATATCGATAACAAGCCCTGCGGGGCATCCATCAATGATACCCCCAAGGGCAGTTCCATGCGACTCGCCAAAAGTGGTAAGCCTGAATACAGTTCCGAATGTGTTAGCTGACATAATACAAAGGTAAGAATATTAGAGGTGCCGGTTTTTATAATAAACGCAACGATGCCTATAAATGTTTTAATACAGGAATATACAAATGGATGTAGAATGCTTTTCACCCTTATCCTTAATGCAGGCATCCAGGGTTAAAAGGCCCATGCCGGTAAAATAAAACCCACCCATTTTCAGATCAGCTTTTCAGTATAGAAAGTTAAACGGCTATCAGCGTCTCATCATTTTACATCCATCTGCAGGGATGCAGCTATAAACTTCTCCAGTTCGGCATAAAACATCTGTACAGGAAAGCCCATCACATTATAATAACATCCTTCGATACCGGTAATCCCGATATAGCCTATCCAGTCCTGTATGCCATAGGAGCCTGCCTTATCATACGGTTTATGATGGGTGACATAGTATTCGATTTCGTCGTATGTAAGTTCCCTGAAATTCACCAGGGTGTGTGCATGAAAAACCGTCTTGCGGCTGGCTGATTTCAGGCAGATTCCCGAAAACACCGAATGTTGTTTCCCCGAAAGTTGTTGAAGCATGCTTATGGCTTCGTTTTTACCCGACGGTTTTCCAATGTATTTACCCCAGAGCCAGACAATAGTGTCGGCTGTTACCAGTATGGAATCGGCAGCCAGCAGCGCTGCATCGAAAGCATCTGCTTTCAGTTCGCACAGATACCGGGCTATGTCGGCACCCTGCAGATGCAAAGGGTAAACTTCATCCACATCAATATCCACCAGGCTGTAATGCAGCCCTAAGGCTTTCAGCAGTTCCTGGCGCCTTGGCGATTTCGATCCCAGCAACAAATTATAGTGCCTGAGTATTTCCTGTTTCATGGAGGTATTTGAATTAAATAAAGCCCGAAGGATGTAATTTATTTATTGATGGTTACGGAAGGAATTTCCGAAACCTGTTGTTTCCATCAGAACTGCCCGGCCACCATGGACCCTATCCCCCCCAGCATGATCCATTTCAGCAAGGTGCTCAGTGTGTGGAAATCAGATTTGATTTTCGCCTTCCGGAGCAGATACAAAAACCAGGTCAAAGGCACTTCAACGCCCAACAGCAGCCAGGCAGCGGCTACCAATCCGGAGAAGCTCAGCAGTATGAGCTGCGCGGATATCAGCAGTACAAAAGTAACTGATGCAATCACCGTCAATGTTTTTTTCGTAAAAGCAATCCCTTTAACGATGGGCAGGGAACGGCACTCTATCAGGCTGTCACCCTCCATGTCTTCCATATCCTTCACTATTTCCCGCAGCAAACTCAGCAGGAAAGCAAAAATACTCACGGCAACGATAATAGCTGTAATTATCCCTGAGGGCTCTGCCGGTAAGGAGGAAGCTTGTTTTTCAATCAGCCAGGCCATGGCAATGGTCCCGGCGGTCATGCACGAAACGGCCAAATTCCCCCAGAGCAGGCTCTTCTTTAAATGTATGGCATACCACCAGGCTACAGCCAATGCCAGCAGGAGTAAAAAGGCCGGCAAGCCGCTTTTCATCATCCACGAAAGTCCGCATGCCAGTACGGCTGCCATAATACTCAGCAGCAGGGAAGCGGCAAAAGCCGAACCCGCTGAAAGCTGTTTGCCGATATACAGTTTTTCAGGCTTATTCACCCGGTCGGTGACTACATCAAAATAATCATTGCTCATATACCCTGCGGCTGCAATCATCATGGTGGCTATAACCATAAGCATGAAATTCAGGCTGCCCATTTGCGGCACTGCATGGTAAATGCGATAAACCGGGATAAAAACCAGGTAACGCAACAGCATAAAAGTGAGTGCTATCATCAACAGGTTCGGAATCCTCAGCATTTTCAAAAACGTGCGCATCGATAGTAATTCGTGAATAACTGAAATATGGTACGGTTCAGATCTCCAAACGAGGCTCTGTAAACTTTTTCGTAATTTTAATACTCAAAGCAATCTGATCCAACAGGCAAATCTTGAACACGGGAAACCCGAAACCCTCCCCGCCTTCCTTTGTTTACCAGTGATAGGCATCATCATTCATCCACTTTCCCTGCACTTTGAGTACCTGCTCAATGATATCGCGTACGCAGCCGTGTCCCCCGGACTGGTGCGAAATATAGGTGGCTATTCGCTTAATTTCTTCCACCGCATCGCAAGGGCAGGTTGGAACTCCCGCCTCAAGCATGATTTCATAATCCGGGATGTCGTCGCCCATAAACAGCACATTTTCATGTTCCAGCTTATGGGTTTCCAGGTATTTATGGTAGACGTCAATTTTTTTATCCACGCCCAGGAATACATCTTCAATCTTAAGTGATTCGAACCGGCGTTTGACAGATTCCGAATAGCCCCCCGAAATGATGGCGATGCGGTAGTTTTTTTTAACCGCCAGCTGCATGGCATAGCCATCCTTCACGTTGGCTGTGCGTAAGGCATCCCCGTCGCTGGTCAGTATCATGGTGCCATCGGTGAGCACTCCGTCGTAATCAAAAATAAAGGTATTGATCTTTAAAAGTTTCTCTTTGTAATTCGACATACTCAGCTTCAGGATTTTATGTATATTTTTCGGTGATCAGGATCGAAAGGCGACTATAGATATCGGCATATTCAGGAAGACTTGCCAGTGCTTCAAAATGCCTTCCCAGGGTAAGGGTATCGTTACGGCGGGCCGGGCCTGTCTGCATAAGCAGCGGATCTCCCCCAACGGCTTTACGGGCGGTAGTAATTATAAGCGGGTGCAGTACTTCGGGAGGCAGTCCGGAATTCTTCAGCAGCTCATTTGCAACAACATACATCAGGTTCGAAAAATTGCCGGCAAATACAGCCGCTATATGCAGCATCAGCCTTTGAACGCTGTCAGCCTCATATACTTTCCCTGAAAGTTTCGAGGCCACCTCCCTGAGCGCCTGCATAACTTCCGGCGAGGATGACTCCAGAAAGAAAGGCACCTCCAGAAAATCAACCGGAATGTTTTTCGAAAAAGTTTGAAGGGGATAAAACACCCCGTAGCCGCCTTCTGAGTGTTTTACCGCATTCATGGGTACCGAGCCGGCCGTGTGAACTATAATTCCGTTGTAACGCGCTATACCTCCGGCAAGCTGTTCAATAACCATATCCGGAACGGCAACAACCAGCAGCTCAGCTTCATGGAGCAGGCCCTCCAGATCAACACATGCCACCGAATTACACTCAAGTGCCAGTTCCTGTGCATGCTCGTATTTTCGGCTCCAAATGCCTGATATCCTGAAACCCTGCGAATATAAAGCTTTTGCCAGATGCGAGGCTACATTCCCGGCCCCGGCAAAAGCTATATTTCTAACCTTGTTGTTCATTGAATATTGATCCCCGGGGGATTTACCGTAACTGCATTTACACTTTGGTTTCCAACCCCTTCATCTTACCCATGGTACGGCGCATGATGGCGTATGTTAACCCGCTGAACATGACCACTATGCCAAACCACAACAGCCCGATATAAGGGAAAATTATAGCTTTCATTACAACGTAATCCTGCTGCTTTTCATAAATCCCTACATGAATGGCCTTGGAATCACTGGCAACACCTTCGAAGCGCAGCTTCAGGTTCATGGGTGCTACTATGCCGTCAGTCCGTTTGAGTTCGCCATTTACAATTTCATATTTGATCTCCGTTTCGAGCATGCCTTCTTTCATACTGATAACTTTGAACCTGGCAGTGATGCTGGCATTGTTAACATCCTTACCGATAAGAGTAGTTTTGATATCATCGAGTATCACGTAGCTACGACCGATGACAATCGTATCTTTGGGGTTCATGGGTTGTTCACCTGATTTGCTGTAACCTTCGGCATCGGCATTTTCGTTGCTTTGCTGGGCAAAACTCAGGAACGTATAAATATCCTTATCAATAAAATGCCTGGTATCGGGATTGTACACATTACCCATACGGGTATTCCTGTTCAGGGAAGGATATACCGAGAAATCTACTTTCCCGGTTCCGGCATCCTTCATTTTCACAAAGTCAACCTTATAAAAAGTCTCTCTTCCTTTGGTAGTGGCATCCATGTAGGTAACCATATACCGCCCCATGGGTTTTCCGGTTCCTTTTACCAGCACGATGTTATCCTGGCTTTCTGCTCCGCCGGCAGGATCCGGTGCGGATGCATTGCGCGAGATAACCAGCGTATTGCTGAAGGCAAGTATCACACCCAGCAGGAAAAGAGTAAATCCGGTATGGGTAAAGGCACCTCCCACATTTGTAGTCTTTTTCAGATAATGAATAACAAAATCAATGGAAACCACCGTTGCCAGTAGAATACTGAACAGCAATACTATGCGGCTTGCTCCCGTAACATGGTCACCCAATGCCATCAATACCGTAAGCACAAGGGATATTCCTGAGGCCATCAGTATTTTTTTGAAAAATACCTTTACATCGTTCGGCCCGTACCACAGGTACTGGCTAATGGCTATACCCAGTGCGATGACAATTGCAAAAGGCATTTGCCAGGTATTGTAAAAATTCACATTATCAATAGGAGGCGCTATGGTTGTGCCGAAAAGTTTATTGAAAACCGGAATTGAGGTTGTTGCTGTGACCTGGAAGGCGGAAAGAAGCACTATGATAGCCCCTATGAGCATCCAGAATTCCCTTGTCATAATTTCATCGTTATCCTTTTTAGGGAATTCCTTCTTCCTCAGAAACAGGAAAAGGAGTGGGAGTATCAGGAAAAGTGCCGTAAATACAACCATTTGAGTGGATAATGCATTGGCACCGAACGAATGCACCGAGGTTTCACCCAGCACACCGCTGCGGGTAAGATAGGTGGCATACATCACAAAAAACCAACCCAGGAAAGTAAAAAAATAGGTAGTGGCGTAAGTGTTAAACCGTTTCCGGGCTATGATCATGCCGTGAAGGGCAGCCACCAGCAGAAGCCAGGGAACCAGGGAAGCATTTTCAACCGGATCCCAGGCCCAGAATCCGCCAAAGGTTAAGGACTCATAAGCCCAGCGACCACCCAGGATAATGCCGTTGCCTAAAGTGAGAATACCGGCAATGGTCCAGGGAATGGCAGGCTTTAACCATGCATGGTATTCTTTACGGAATAAGGATGCAATTGCAAAACTAAAAGGAACCAGGGTGACAGCATAGCCCAGGAACAAGGATGGCGGATGAATGATCATCCAGATATTCTCGAGCAGGGGATTCAGGCCGTTGCCATCGGTAAGTAAAGTAAGGTAGGCCGGGTTCTTGAAGAGATCCTCGGCAGCATTCTGCGGCAGATTCCTCAGTAGCTCGAAAGGGGTTCCGCCTATGCTGAAACTGCCAAAATCCAGTCCCAGCAACATCGATAGCAGGAAAAACTGCCCTGTGGCAAAAACCGGCATTACCCAGTTTTTCCAATCCTTAGCCGTGCGAAGTAAAATCAGTCCTATAATCCCCTGCCAGAAAGCCCATACCAGGTACGACCCTTCCTGACCGGCCCAGAAACAGGAAACCATGAATTTTACAGGCATTTCGGCCGACGAATACTGCCAGACATAGGAATATTCAAAGCAATGGTTGCCAATCAGGTAATAAAGGGAAGCTATAGCCCCCAGCAACGACAAAAAATGGAACCAGTAAAGGTTCCCGGCCAATTTGGAATACAGTTCTTTCTTTTCTTCTTTCCGAAGTGAATAGATATAGAAGATTGCAGAAATGATAAGCGACAAAAAGCTGAGCCAGATAAAGATACGGCCCAGATAACCGGCCATGAGGTGTTCTCCAACGTATTGTATGTTCATGTAGATATCGATATATGTTTATGGTACAAAAGTAGACTTTATAACCAAAATACAGGAAGGTTGTTTTAATTCCTGTTCCAAAAAAATATAATTACAATACAATCAATTAGTTGGATATTTAATTTAGAGGCTTATTCAATAGAAACCATACCTAAAGTTTAAATCTTGGAAATAATTAATTAATATTGCGTCCGGATAATGGCGACATATACGATATTATGGACATAAAAATTATTGAGGTCACTTCCCGCAGGCTACTACGCACCTTTATTAACCTGCCTGCGCGTATTCATCAGGGTCATACAAACTGGGTACCCCCAATTTATCTCGACGATTGGGGCTTTTTTAACCGTAAAAAAAACAAATCATTCCAATATTGCGATACCATTCTGGCTTTGGCCTATAAAAACAATAAGCCGGCAGGCCGTATCATGGGCATCATCAACCACAGGTATAATAAGGCCAGCGGCGACAATGATGCACGTTTTTGTTTCATGGAAACATGGAACGAACCGGATGTTTTTCAGGCGCTCATCAGTTTTATCGAAAACTGGGGTAAACAAAAAGGAGCTGATAACCTCGTAGGACCTTTAGGCTTTTCGGACAAAGACCCACAGGGCTTCCTGGTTGAAGGATTCGACGAACCCGTTGTGCTGGCCACCAACTGCAATTATTCGTACATGCCCGAAATGCTGCTCCGGCACGGATATACAAAAAAAGTGGACTGTGTGGCATACAAAATACCCGTCCCCGACGAGATTCCCGATTTCTATAAGGCCATCTACCAAAGGGCGTTGCAAAACAACCATATACATGTGCTGGAATTTACCAGCCGCAAGAAAATCAAACCGCTTATACACCCGGTATTACGGCTTTTAAACGAAACCTTTACCGATATTTATGCATTCGATCCCTTCGAAGAAAGGGAAATGAACGACTTCGCCAACCGCTACCTGCCTTTGCTTGATCCCAGGTATATCAAAATCATCACCGACCTGCAGGGGAATGTAATTTCCTTCATCATTGCCATGCCCGATATCAGCAAAGGCATTATTGCCTGTAAAGGGCATGTTATTCCGATTGGTATTCTTCAGATCATCCATGCCCGAAAAAAAGCAAGGCAACTGAACCTTTTGCTGGGAGGGGTCAAACAGGATTACAGGGGTAAAGGACTTGATGTAATTATGGGGGTAAAAATGCTCGAAACGGCCCGCAAAGCCGGACTTCAATACATCGACAGTCACCTCGAACTGGAAACCAACCTGCTGGTGCGAAAAGAAATGGAACGCATGAACGGGAAAGTATACAAGCGATTCAGGGTTTACAGGAAAGAATTGCAAACAACCCGCTAAACTTTTCTTCACCCGCATACAACTTTATTTTTCGGATCATGAGGGGGATCATACCTGTATAAGGCTATAAATCCCAACCGGATTGTCCATTTAATGGTTAAAAACAACACTATGCAAGTTAAAATTGTTACCGTAAGTTCCCGCAAATTATTGCGCACCTTTATTCACTTACCGGCTAAACTGCACCAGGGCGAAAAGAATTGGATGCCAACCATTTATGCTGACGACTGGAACTTTTTCAATCCCAAAAAGAATCATCAGTTCGATTCATGTGATACTATCATGGCCATTGCTCTGCTCAACGATAAGCCTGTGGGGCGGATTATGGGCATTATCCATAACAAGTACAACGAGTTGCGCAATGAAAATACCGCCCGCTTTGGCTATTTTGACTGCATTGACAACACTGAAGTTTCGCATGCGCTTTTCATGTGCATAGAAGATTGGGTGAAACAAAAAGGGAAAACCCTGTTGGTGGGCCCATACGGTTTCTCCGATAAGGATATACAAGGCATGCTGATTGAAGGTTTTGAGCATTTGCCTTTGATAGATTCGGCATGTAACCCGCCCTATATTGTCAGCCTGATCGAAAAAGAGGGTTTCGGGAAGGAAATCGATTGCATGACCTATAAATTCCCCGTCAACCTGGCCTTGCCCGAATTGTATTACCGTATCCAGAAAAGGTCCAACTACAGCAGCAGCTCACAGTTAATTGAATTTACATCCCGTACTCAGCTCAAACCGTATATAGTCCCGGTTCTTCAACTTGTAAACCGCACTTACGACCATTTGTATGGTTTTGTTCCCATGTCGGATACCGAGATGCATGAGTTTGCTTCCCGCTATCTTCCCATCATTGACCCTCGTTTTGTGAAGGTCATCGAGAAAGAAGGCGAAGTAATAGCTTTTATTATAGCAATTCCGAACCTTTCCAAAGGAATTCAGAAATCGAGGGGGTATCTTTTCCCTGTCGGTATTTTCCAGATATTGATGGCCTCCCGTAGGACCAAACAACTGGACCTGATGCTGGGAGCCGTTCGCCGCGACTACCAGGGTGCCGGGCTGGAGATTGTGATGGGCATCAGCCTGATTGAATCGGCTCAGAAAGCCGGCTTTAAAGATATAGAAGCTCACCTGATACTCGAGAACAATTATAAGATGCGCGCCGAAATTGAACGACTTAATATCCCGGTTCACAAGAGGTTCCGCGTTTACAGGAAAGAGATTTAACACGCCCCCTGCCCCGGGCAGGGAATGGGTTTCCAATATTTCCCCGTAAAAAGAAATATTTTTATCCTATGCCCTGTTATTCTAAAATATTTACTACTTTTGCAGCCCTGAAAAACATTAAATTAATCATTTAACAAGGAAGTATATACATTATGATCATTGTTCCTGTAAAAGAAGGCGAAAGCATTGACCGCTCGCTGAAGAAATTGAAACGTAA
>CAIPFN010000336.1 GCA_903864265.1 uncultured Bacteroidales bacterium
TAGTTGATTAATATGAACATGCAAAAACATAACGGAAGAATCAAGCTATTGGGATTTTGTCGACAATTCCGACTAAAAGTGTAACTTTACACTGCAAAGTTTAACATTAACATAATCCGGATAAAAACCTATCATGCTAAAAAATAGTTAGATTTGTCTGTATATACTAAAAACTCTTATGCACTATCTTTCGGCTGATTGTATAATTCCGGTGACGGGCGATGTTTGCTACAAAAGTGTTCTGGCTGTTGCAGATGATGGAACTATTGACATGATATACCCTAAAAGCAAATTCAAATCGCCTTCTTATAAAATTCAACATTTTACGGGTATCCTTTGCCCCGGTTTTATAAACACGCATTGCCACCTGGAACTTTCATGGGCAAAAGGCTTGATATCCGAAGGAAAAGGCCTTGATACTTTTGTTCGAAAGTTAGAACTTTTACGAAAATCAGCATCCGGATCATATATTCAGATGGCTATTGAAAAGGCTGCTCACGAAATGGAGCAATCGGGTATTGTGGCCACGGCGGACATATCCAATGGTGATCACACATTGGAATTTAAGCAAAAAAGCAATCATTATTTTCAAACTTTCATTGAAGTTTTTGGCTCAAATCCAGCTTTTGCATTAACTATTTTTAAGAAAGCATTAGCATTAAAATCACAGTTCGCGAAGCAACAACTATCCGGAGAAGTTAGCATTGTTCCACATGCAACTTATTCCCTTTCGGATGACCTTTTCAAATTGGTTGCGAATTCGGCAAAAGGAAATTTACTCAGTATACATCACCAGGAAAACTCAGATGAAAATCAGTTTTTTATGGATGGAAGCGGTGCCATTGCCGAAAGAAGAAACACGTTCAATCCTGATCTTACACCCTATAGCGGCACAGGTAAGCATCCTATGGAAAGTATTGCAGATTATTTCAAGCCGGATCAGAAACTCCTGCTGGTGCACAACACTGTTTCGGAACAACAGGATATTGAATTCGTAGAGCAGTATTTCAGCCATGCTTATTGGTGCCTTTGCCCGAATGCCAACCTTTTTATCGAAAACCGCCTTCCGGATATCAACCTGTTCAGGAAAAATGGCTGCATGATTACTCTTGGGACCGACAGCCTGGCGTCGAATCATCAGTTAAGTATTCTTGACGAAATAAAAACCATTCAACGGCATTTCCCGGAAATCACTTTATCCGAACTTCTCCGATGGGGAACGCTGAATGGCGCATCGTTTTTAGGCCTGGATCAAAAACTGGGAAGTTTCGAAACCGGGAAAATTCCGGGTGTGGTGCTGATTGAAAATACCGATATTCATACCCTCACGCTCAACCCCAACTCTTCCTCACGCCTGTTAATCACTGCCGGACTATGAAAGTAACCCTCAATAAGAGCGAAATACTGATTTTTAAAGGAGCAACCATCAGCGACCTGGTGCTTGCGTATTCCGAACGAAGCTTTAAAATGTTTAAGAAAGGAAAACTTTGTGTTTACGATCGTTTTGGGAACCTCACCGAGGCTGACGGACCGGTTTACGAAGGACAGATGTTTTTTTTGAAACGGGCCGAATAGAAGGGTAAAAGTTGCGGGTGCCGGGTGCCATGTGCCAGGTGAGAAAAGATAGAATTGCATGGCCAATTGAAGGGAATCCGGCATAAAACTCCGGTCACGGTTTGCCATTTTATTTTACTGACCAGGTATCGAAAAATACCATGTCATGCAAAACAAGGTTTAACTGCTTTTCCAAACCTGCTGGAACATATAAACACTGCGTCAACGAACTACAGTAGCCTTACATTGTTACATAAAGCCATACCTTAAAATCGTAATTCTATTTTAAACCCTGAACACCATGAAATTAAAGA
>CAIPFN010000337.1 GCA_903864265.1 uncultured Bacteroidales bacterium
AAGTGTGCGATTAGTTTTTTAGATATTGTACCCGGATCAAATAATAGCAACAAGGTTTAATTACAGTTCCACTGTTTATTTCTATTTAAAACTCCCTTTTCGAGCCACGTTCCCTCTTACTCATAATCTATCTGCGCATTTTTTGAATTTGGTATAGCCGATAAATCATATTTGTACGGAGCCGACGAATACTTGTAAGGAGGTATTTTACATCATTAATTTCAATAGCGATTACTTCTGCGAAAACTCCGCATTCTCCGCCACTGCTTTTGTATTTGAACCTATATGAAAAAGTTTTGTGGGGAAATGTGTTATATGTTTGATGCACATAAAACATAGCCTATAAATTCCTTACTCATGACTATAGTTTTCCATTAATTTAGAATCAGTAATTAAACATTTATTCAAAATGAAAAAACTTATAATATTTGTCATTTTAGTGGTATCAATTAATGCTTTTGCACAAATCCCAACAAGTGGACTTATTGGATACTGGCCTTTCAACGGTAATGCTAATGACCAAAGCGGAAATGGCAATAATGGCACTGTAACCGGCGCTGTCCTTTCTTTGGATAGATTTGGGAACCCTGATAATGCCTATACTTTTAATGGTTTAAATAGTTTTATATCTATCCTTAATAGCCCAAATTTCAATACTAACATGTTTACCATATCAATCTGGGCTAATATTGGTTCATGTATCACGCCAACTCCAACCCCGGATTTATTTATGATTACTAAGGGACAATGGAGGATCTACCACCAAGGATATTATACACCAAACGAAGATTCTGTTTCATTGATAAATGACATTTTTACAAGCAATGGAAGATTTATAACAAGTGACATTATCAAAATTAACCAATGGTGCAATATTGTATTTATCAATGATGGAACAAAAATAAAATTGTTTTATAATGGTATTATGGTTAGTTCTGCGCTTATATCTGCCGCTATTAATAATACAACAGAAAATATAAATATCGGAGCTAGGAATCAAGGAAGTGAAGGATTCTACGTTGGGCAACTTGATGATATTAGGATTTATAATAAGGCACTTTCTAATTCTGAAGTCCTTTCCATCTATAACGAAAACATGTGTTCAGATACAACTATTAATATTACGACTGACTATCATGTAACAGATGCCGGATTTGAAACTATTTCACCGAGAACATACCTTGAATCGACGGATAGTTTGACCCGCAATATAGGTGGGTGCGACAGCATTGTTAATCATTATTCCAAATATGTATTCCAGGCCAACTATTGTACTGATACAATAACAACGATGGTTTACGACACAATAGCTATAACTATTTATGACAGTATCTCAGTTACGGATACTTTAATAATCAAAGTTTTGTTAACCGGTGTAAATCCACCCAACAGCATTAATAAGATAAAGATTTATCCTAATCCGGCATCAACCCATATTTATATTGATAATGGTGATTATGGATTGATGCCTGGCTATGTTATGAAAATTACAAACAGCATTGGGCAAAGTGTTTTTGAACAACCTATAAATAAACAGAAGGTTTATGTCGATTTATCTACCTGGTGCGGGAAAGGGACTTACTTTGTTGCTATTATAGATAGCCAGGGAAATCTAATAGATTCGAGAAAAATTATTCTTCAATAGTTGATTCTTCTGAAAAAAGATGATAGTTTTGGAAGAGCTTACTCTACTCAGGTAGCACAACCTATATGACCCTATTTGAAAATAATATTTAGAGAAATGAATCCTACTTTTGCTTCACAACAAGACAGTGGAACTTATTTAAATGAATCGCTTCCATTTCTCAAAAGCAGTTTTTCGCGCTTTCATCTGATCAGTCAACAACTGACAAACACATAAACAAGATTACATTGCTGAATAGCATTTTATTATTAGTTATTTGTACGATCGCAGCATTTTTATATCGGGTACATTCACAAATGAAAATTTGCGTGGCATAGCAAGTATGCTCTACAGTAGGAATGAATTTGCCTTTTAACAATAAATTAGCTGTGGGATTGCAGCCTTACAGCCATCCCGGGTCATAGGGTCCGGGATTTTTTTGTCTTCTTCGGTTTAATGGAACACAGATGATGCAGATTTGACGGATTAATTGGAACACTGATGGCACTGATTTGACTGATTTGCACGGATTATTTATATTGATATTTCACTGCTGTCACTTGGAACGCGGGTGGCATTGCCTGCCCCGGCAATCGAGGATTTTATGGATTTATACGGATAAATTGGAACACTGATGACACTGATTTGACGGATTTACACGGATAAATTGGAACACGGATTACACAAATTTAACGAATTTACACGGATTTCTTTTACGAAGATTTAGCTTCTATCCATTGGAACATGGAACATGGAACATGGAACATGGAACACGGATGACACGGATTATTTAATGCGATTACACACAGTCCATTGGCTTAGAATACCGATAATCCGATAAACTTACCCCTGTAAATAAATCAGCGGTTTTATTTTCAAAAAGAATATCCGGCACTTATATACAGTCCTTCGGGTGCGCCCAGCCCGGTACGGAACATGAATTTCCCGTCGGGACTCTGCAGCCGGTATCCGGCGCTCACTACAATGGAATTGTAATTCGGGCCATAGCTGTGAGGCTCGTTGATATGCGTGGCGCCAATACTCATTTCAAATTTGTTCTTCCCTCTTCCGATCAGGTTGTTGAATGTACCCATCCATATTTTCCCATGGCTGTCGATTATGCCATATCCAAGCCTGAAGCTCCATATTTTACGGCCGGTATCATTTATATGCAACATCCTTTCATAGTTCAGGGTGACGGAATAGTTATACAGGAAGTAACTCCCGGAACCGTAAACGATATTCCTGTTCATCTGATTCAACAGTATGGAGCCCTGGGTTATACGCTTGGAAGTTCCGGGATAATATGAGCCAACATTTTTCCTGACCGGGTTTAGCTGGTAGTATCTGATCTCGTTTTTATCGTAATAGGTATGCACCCAATTTTTATGATATCGCATTGTAAAATAGATCCTGTTTCCTGCAACGCTATCGATATAACAGGACAGGGAATCGCTTTTGGAGGTCACAATTAAATCGTAGGCTTGCGAATAGGCCTTGCCGGCAAATGCCAGAAGGAAAATAATCCCTGATAGCCGGCATCTGAATATCCCTTTAAAATTTCCACTTTTATTGTTTTGAGGAATGACAAGCTTTTTGGAGCCTGTGCAGGCAGATTCAGGAATACATACTTTTTGACTGCTTACGTTTGTTTTCATTTTCAGTCTGATTGCGTTCAGGGATTTGGGGTTCAACTCTGGTTATCAATATTAAATCCCCTCAGCACCTTCAGCGCATCGGCTATATTGTTCACTTTCTGGAAAGTGATGGTGAGTTTGCCCGTGCCTTCCTTCATCCTGCAGGAGGCCATATGTGTTTGGACGTATTTCAGCACAGCGGTAAATATCTCGCTCTGATAGTAAGGTGAGGCTTCGTTGCTCAGGAAGTGGCCGGTCATGGTTTGGTTGCGCAAAATCAGCTTCTCAATGCCCATAGCCTTGGCCGTCCTTCGAAGCCGGATAGCATTCAGCAGCTCCGTTGTTTCGGCCGGAACCGGGCCGAAACGGTCGATGAGTTCGTCCTGGAAAGCCAGAAGGGCTTCTTCGGTTTCGAGGTTATCGAGTTCTTTATACAGGCTAAGCCTTTCGGTAATATTGCTGATATAGGAATCGGGGATCAGGATTTCGAGGTCGGTTTCGATCTGGCATTCGCGCACGAACTGCATATCGGTTTCATCCTTGTACAGTTCCGAATATTCAGCGATTTTCAATTCGTGCATGGCTTCGTCGAGGATTTTCTGGTACATCTCGAAACCGATTTCCGTGATAAACCCGCTCTGCTCGGCACCCAGTATATTTCCGGCACCGCGTATGTCGAGATCGCGCATGGCAATGTTAAAGCCACTGCCTATTTCGGCGAATTCCTCAATGGCCTTAAGCCGTTTGCGGGCTTCATCACTCAACACCGAAAGCGGCGGAGCCAAAAGGTAACAGAAGGCTTTACGGTTCGAGCGTCCCACGCGTCCCCGCAGCTGGTGCAGATCGCTCAGCCCGTAATGGTGCGCATCGTTGATAATGATGGTATTGGCATTGGGAATATCCAGTCCGGATTCCACAATAGTAGTGCTGACCAGCACATCGAAATCTCCTTCCACAAATCCGAGCATCACTTTCTCCAGCTTATGCCCGTCCATTTGGCCGTGGCCCACTCCCACGCGGGCATCAGGCACCAGCCGCTGAATAATACCAGCCAGGTCCATCAGGTTCTGAATACGGTTATTCACAAAAAATACCTGTCCGCCCCGGGCCAGTTCGTAACTGATGGCATCGCGCACAATTTCTTCATGAAACACATGTACTTCGGTTTGCACCGGGTATCGGTTTGGCGGAGGTGTATTGATAATGCTCATATCGCGGGCCCCCATCATCGAGAACTGCAGCGTACGGGGAATGGGCGTGGCTGTGAGTATCAGCGTATCCACGTTCACCCGGAGTTTTTTAAGCTTTTCCTTGGCCGATACCCCGAATTTCTGCTCTTCATCAATAATCATCAGCCCCAGATCTTTAAATTTGACATCTGCACTCAGCAAGCGGTGGGTACCTATCAGTATATCAGTCTTGCCTTCTTCCAGCTCTTTAAGGGTTTGATTTTGTTGCTGGGTGCTCTTGAATCGGTTAATATAATCAACCCGGCAGGGCAGATCCTTTAATCGCTCCGAAAAGGTTTTAAAGTGCTGCACAGCCAATACCGTTGTAGGGACAAGAATGGCCACCTGTTTGCTGTCGGCAACCGCTTTAAAGGCAGCCCTGATGGCAATTTCGGTTTTACCGAAACCCACATCCCCGCAAATAAGCCTGTCCATGGGGTGATCGGCTTCCATATCGCGCTTTACATCCAGGGTGGATTTCACCTGGTCGGGGGTATCCTCGTAAATAAATGAAGCCTCAAGTTCGTGCTGAAGATAGGTGTCGGGAGTAAAGGCAAATCCTTTGGCGGAGCGGCGTTCGGCATACAGCTTAATCAGGTCGCGGGCAATATCTTTCACTCTGGCCTTGGTTTTGGCTTTCAGCTTATTCCAGGCATTCGAACCCAGCTTGTCCATGGAAGGCACATGGCCCTCCTTACCCGAATATTTTGAAATGCGGTGTAAGGCATGAATGCTGATATACAGCAAATCATCATTCTGATATATGATACGGATAGCCTCCTGCCATTTCCCGTTGTTGTTGATTTTCTCAAGCCCGTCGAAGCGACCGACCCCATGATCGATATGGGTTACGTAGTCGCCGGGCTTCAGGTCGTACATCTCTTTGAGCGTGAGGGCCTGTTTGCCGTTGAAACTTTCCTTCAGCCTGAACTTATGATAACGGTCGAACAACTGGTGGTCGGTATAGCAGGCTATTCCCAGATCCCGGCTTACAAACCCTTCGTGCAGCGAGAGGTTGATGCACACAAAATCGAGGGATTCTTCGGCCTTGTGATTTTTTTCCAGGTCGTCGAGGATGGTGTAGATGCGTTCAACCTGTTTGGGGCTGTCGGCCAGAAGAATATTCCGGATTTCGGAGGCCGTATTCTTTTGTAATTCCGACAGGAACAAATCAAAATTCTTGTTGAACGAAGGCTGGGGGGAGATTTTGAAATCCGTTTCGAAACTATGATCAAAGAAGGTATGCTTCCCGAATTCCACAACATTAAAACCGGTTAGTTGCCGCAGGAATGTTTCCCGGTTGCAGAACAATTCATCAGGTTTCAGGTGCTGTATAGTGCCGGGGAGAGCATCAAATGCCTTTCTTGCTTTTTCGAATTCAGTTTCCATGCGGTCGGCGGCGAAACCGGCATCGTGCAGCCACAATATGGTATAGCGGGGAATGAAATCGAGGAAGGTTTCGCGCGTTTCGACCAGGGATCGGTCCTGTACATTGGGAACTATGGTGATATGCTCCAGTTTATCAATAGATCGCTGGGTAACCGGGTCGAAAGTCCGCAACGATCCCACCTCATCACCTACAAATTCTATACGGTAAGGATTGTCGTTGGTAAACGAAAAGACGTCAATAATACCGCCGCGCAGGGCGAACTGTCCCGGCTCAACCACATAGTCCGAACGGATAAACCCATATTCGTCGAGCAGGTCATAGATAAAATCAAGGTCAACGGTTTCACCCTTTTTTAGTTTCAATGTCGATTTCTCGAGATATTTGCGGTTGACAACCTTTTCGGTGAGAGCCTCGGGATAAGTGACGATGATGGTATCCTTCCCGCGGGTGGCAATTCGTTTAAGCACCTCGGTGCGCATCAGCACATTGGAGTTATCGGTTTTCTCCGGCTCGTAGGGTTTTTTATAGGAAGTTGGGTAAAACAGCACATGACGGCGGTGAAAGTTCTCGTCGGTATCGCCAAGGAGATTTTCGAGATCGTTACAAAAATAAACTGCGCTCTCTTTATCGCTGAGAACCACCAGGTGTATAGCGGTTGTAGCCTGGTGCATGGAAGCCACCGCTATGGAAGCGGAGGAGCCGATCAAACCCTGAAACCCTATTCGTTGTTTTTCGGTGCCTTTCAGCAAGGCAACCGCTTCCCTGATTCGTGCATCGCCGGCGAATGAAGCAATCAGTTGAGAAGCCGAAAACACTTCTTCAACAATCTCTTTTACCGGCACCAATGCTGAATTTTCGTTTTTATTCATGAAAGAGCCCTAAATGCGTAAAGCCGGTAACAGAAATTACCAGCATTATAAATCCAGGACAAAGGTAGTAAAGAAGTAGTTTGTTTTAGTATCTGTAGGGGGTGCTTTAGTCAGGGGGATGAGTCCTGAGCCGGCATCACCAGACAGGGGGGCTTTCGGCGTCGAAGTTGAAGCAGTGCATAAGGCGAACGGATCCGATCCGGCCGGAGATACTGCCTGCCTTATATCCATGTGTAAAGGGTTGCAGCCGAAGTGGCATCAAATTTTTCTGTTCTTTTTGCATTGATATACATTCCACTATCCTTACCTTTACAGTCCTCACACCGTTCAACCATCGATAAGCCAACGTATTCATTTAAATATCATACTTATGGAAAAGAGCATCAAAGGAACCCGCACCGAGAAGAACCTGTTAAAAGCATTTGCCGGCGAATCGCAGGCATTAAACCGCTACCTGTTTTTTGCCAAAGCTGCCAAAAACGAAGGGTATGAGCAAATAGCCGCCCTATTCGAAAAAACCGCCTGGCAGGAACAGCAGCATGCCAAACGGTTCTTTAAATTTCTCGAAGGAGGCGAAGTGGAAATTACAGCCACCTATCCTGCCGGAATTATAGGCACCACGGCCGAAAACCTGAAAGCCGCGGCTGCAGGCGAAAACGAAGAGTGGACGCTGCTGTATCCCGAATTTTCGGAGATTGCCAGAGAAGAAGGCTTCCCGCAAATAGCTACGGCTTTTAAAATGATTGCCCGGGTAGAAGCCGAGCATGAAAAACGCTATCTGCGCCTGCTGAACCGCCTCGAAAAAAGTGAGACTTTTAAATCCGAAGAATCTACCAAATGGGAATGCCGCAATTGCGGATATATTCACAAGGGAAAAACCCTCCCGAAAACTGCCCGGCTTGCCAGCATCCCAAGGCGTTTTTTGAAGAAAAACAGGAGAACTACTAATGTTTTTTATTGAATGCAACAGAAGAAAACAGAGCCGCAGGAAACTACGGCTCTGTTTTTCATTTTATTATGAAGATTCCGTTTCCCCACGGACCTAGGCCTGAGGCGGCCGGAAACAGCCCGGCATGCAAACAAACCTCAGCCCTGGCTGAAACCCGGCAGGCATAAGCCGGCAAACAGCACCCGTACCCGGCCCAAGCCTTCAGGCTACTTTATTCATGAGGATTTGCTGTTACAGTTTAATAAACTCCACCCGGCGGTCCATGGCTTTATTGGATGGAGTATCGTTGGGAGCTACCGGCTTGCTTTCGCCCATGCCATCCGATTCGAGACGTGTGGCATCAATACCAAAGCTCTTTGTCAGTTCTGCTTTAATAGAAGCTCCACGGCGTTTCGAAAGGTCGAGGTTGGCAGCATCAGCTCCATCGCTATCGGTATGGCCAACTATCTTAACACGTACTGCAGGGTTTTCTTTGAGTACATCGGCAATTCCTTTCAATGTGCCATACGATTCGGGTTTCACCTCATCCTTATTAACATCGAAGTAGATCCCATAGCTTACCAGTTTGCCTTCGGTAATGAGTTTGTTGCGCATATCGGGCAATCCTGCTGCCACCCTGAAGTTGGTTATCATGGGGGAGCCTCCGTCCCACAATTCGAACCTCATCATATTATATTGAAACCCCGGCGCCATTACTTTAGGAAGGTCAAATATTTTGGTTTGGCCCAGGTACACCCGCAGCCGGGTTTTTTGTATCCAGAATGAAAGGCGATATTTATTATCCGCTTTCATTTCGGCTTCATCTTTTTCCCCCGAGAGGGTATAGCCACTTTCATCGTAAGCACTGTAAGCGGAGCGGTATCCGAACTCCATTTTAATGCCTGCCTTCCCGGGAACCGCACCTCCTTCATTCAGGTCCTTTGGCTTTTCAGCACTGTACAGGTAAAATCCGAAATTAAAACTGCTGCTTTCCTGCCCGCCAACCTGGGGGATCACATCAAATTCGATGGTATAGTTATCGGGTAGATTCAATCCTTCATCCAGGGCAATGGAGCCTTCTCCGTTGAGCTTAAACCATTTGCCGGGAAACAGGCTGTTGGTAACCACTTCGCCCGATGCATTGGTATTCCAGTTTGCCGGGAAATCACCTGCGGCTACCTCGGCGAAATCGTCATAAAAAAGCACCTTTTCGCCGGGAACAAAGTCATATTTCGAATATGTCAGCATAGTGGGCTTTTCCTGAGGGGTGACGGCAGGAACGGCAGAACCGGCGTCGTCGGTATTTTCTGCTTTATCAGAATTTTTCTTTTCCGCTTTATCAGCCTTTTGATTCTTTCCGCTGGCTTCATCCTCTACCGCATTCAAGCCTTTATCGATGCCCTGATCGATTTTGTTGTCGATACGATTAATGGCTTTGTTTTTAATTTTTGCCGGAATATTGAACTGGGCCGGGACATTGATTAACAGTCCAAAAAAAAGAATTGCGGTGATTGATCCCTGGAGTGTTTTCATGATAATGATATTAGTGAATTAAAGGTTTACTGTGCATACGGAAAACTTGATAAAATTAATTCAGGCTATTTATATATGAGGCCCTGTTTCCAGGGGTTTCATCTCAGGTGGAATAATATTTCTTCGGATTGTAAATATAGTGAACTCTTTTAAAAAACTACCAGCTGCTAAAAAAATAATCTCTTTCAATTTGGAACCAACAAACTGATCAGCAACATGTGTATGCCAGGGTTTCCCTGATTAAAGCCTGAAACAGGCAAGGGAATTTATTGGCATGAGCAGCCGCAACCCAGGGCTGATTTTGTAGAATCCTGATGCCGGATACCGAAGGAAGCCCCCTAGCACAATTGTATGGACATGGAAAGCCAACTGCTGAAGTTCAGAAGCTGTGTTGAGCTGCTTTCAACTAGGCCATATATTTTCTGTTTCAGGGCAAAAAAATACGGCAATCCCCTGAAGGATTGCCGTAAAAGAAAATAAACAATGAATATGGCCGGAACCGGCATCCCGGCCTTCAGTATCAGCCTACATTTTTTCCACAAAATCTTTTGAATACTCGTTCATAAACTCTTCGGCCTTGATCACCATTTCTTTGGAGCCTATAAAAACCGGTGCCCGCTGGTGCAGATCGTAGGGTTCCAGATCCATGATGCGGTGAAATCCGTCCGAAGCTTTTCCGCCGGCTTGTTCAACGATAAAAGCCATAGGCGCAAGTTCGTACAGCAGGCGTAATTTCCCGTTCGGATTCTTGAGGGTTCCCGGATAAATGAAAATGCCGCCGCGGATCAGGTTGCGGTGCACGTCGGCCACCAGCGAACCGATATAACGGGTGCTGTAAGGCCTGTTGGTGGCCTTGTCCGTTTCCTGGCAATATTTAATATACCGTTTAACGCCTTCGGGGAAAGAAACATAGTTGGCTTCGTTGATGGAATAGATATTCCCCTGTTCCGGGATTTTCATGTTAGGGTGCGAAAGGAAGAACAATCCAACGGTAGCATCGTAGGTAAAGCCGTTCACTCCGTTGCCCGTGGTATACACCAGCATGGTTGAACTGCCATACATTACATAGCCGGCAGCCACCAGGTTGTTGCCCGGCTGCAAAAGATCCTCGAGCGAACCGGAAGCACCTACTGCGGTAAGCCTTTTATAAACGGCGAAAATAGTTCCTATGGGTACATTCACTTCTATATTCGATGAACCGTCGATAGGGTCGAAAGCCACTACATATTTGCCTCCCATGGAGTATTTATTGCCGAAGATAATCATATCTTCATTTTCTTCCGATGCCAGGGCCGCACATTGACCGCCATGCTTCAGGGCATTGATAAACTGATCGTTGGCAAACACATCCAGTTTCTTCTGATCTTCACCCGATTGATTCGTGGTTCCAAAATACCCGTTGATATCAGCCAGCCCCGCACGGCGGATTTCGCGGTTCACGATTTTGGCTGCAATGCCTATATCATTAAGTAAACGGGTTAAATCGCCGGTGGCCTCGGGATATTCCGACTGTTTTTCGTTGATAAACTGAACAAGCGTTTTCATTGGCATAATAGGTTCCCTTTCAATTGATGAATAACAAGAATGATGATAGTCCTACCGGTCACCGGGTTATATCAAATCAGGAAACAGGCTTGAACGTTCAAACAAATATATTACTTTTACCATGTAAAACAACAATATGGTAAAGGTTTTTAAATTCGGCGGAGCATCGGTGAAAGACGCTGATTCAGTGCGCAATGTGGCAGCCATTTTAAGAAAGCATTCCCCCGGAAAGCTGGTTGTTATTGTATCGGCCATGGGTAAAACCACCAATGCACTCGAAAAAGTGTTGAATGCCTGGTACGAAAGCGATGAACGGCTTCCTGCTTTTATCCAGGATATTATCAGCTACCACCAGGTGATAATCACGGAACTGTTCCCCGACAGTAAACACCCCGTTCATTTTAAAACCGATATGTTATTCGGTGAACTCGAAGGCCATCTGGATACGCCTCCTGCCTTGCATTACGATTTCGATTACGACCAGGTAGTCAGCTTCGGCGAACTGATCAGCACCACCATCATCAGCGAATTACTGATTAGCGAAGGCTTTAACTGCCAATGGTTTGATGTACGTGAACTGCTGCGTACCGACGACAGCTGGCGCGAAGGCAAAGTGGATTGGGACCTTACAGGAAGTCAAATCAGGGAACAGGTCTCCTCGTTTCTTGAAAGTGCCGAAGGCCAGCCAGCCATCGCGCTCACCCAGGGCTTCATGGGCGCTGCCGCTGATGGCTTCACCACCACTTTAGGTCGTGAAGGTTCCGACTACACGGCCGCCATTTTCGCTTATGCCCTCAATGCCGACGAAATGGTGATCTGGAAGGATGTTCCCGGCTTGCTGAACGCCGACCCTAAGTATTTCAGCGTTACCCAGAAACTGGCCAGCATTTCGTATCGCGAAGCCATCGAACTGGCTTATTACGGCGCTACCGTCATCCATCCGAAAACCATCAAACCCCTTCAAAACAAGGATATCCCTTTACGAATCAAGTCCTTTGTCGACCCGCTGAGCGAAGGCACGCTTATCCACCAGAATACTTCGGCCGACAGCCTGATTCCTTCCTTTATTTTCAAGGTGAACCAGGTGCTGATCTCTATTTCGCCCCGCGACTTCTCGTTTATCGACGAGCAAAGCCTGAGCGAAATCCTGGCGGTTTTCGCCGACAACTCCATCCACATCAGCCTGATGCAGAACTCAGCCATCAGTTTCTCGGTTTGTGTGGATAACAATGAACGGAGGCTGTCGCAGCTTTTTAAGGCTTTGGGCAAAGACTATAAAGTCCGTTACAATACCGGGCTGGAACTCATCACCATACGTCATTACGACCAGGCTACCATTGATCGTGTTCTGCTTGAAGACGGGAAAACTGTATTGCTCGAAATGAGAAGCAGGCTCACCGCCCAGTTTGTAGTAAAATGAACTTAAATCTGATGCGTTTCGTTTGAATTGGTACCTGTGCACTTTTAACATAATGCTCCTTTGAATAATTTTTAGTAACTTGGTCGCTTCAACTCTTGAAATCAGCAGAAATCATCGCCCAAACCCATCAAACTAATCAAACCCATCAAACCCATCAATCCCATCAATCTCTTCAATCCCTTCAATCCCTTCAATCCCTTCAATCCCTTCAATCCCATCAATCCCATCAATCTCTTCAATCCCTAAAAAAACATAACAAAACCATATTTCACATCTCATGAAAGGCTCCATTCTCATACTTGCCGGAGGCGGACCCGCTCCCGGAATCAATACAGTGATCAGTTCCGTTGCAAAAGTATTCCTGCGCGACGGATATCGTGTAATCGGTTTGCACGATGGGTATAAAAACCTGTTTACCGAAAACCCGAGCACCATCGATCTGGATTTTGAAACGGCCGACCGCGTATTCAGCATGGGCGGATCCATGTTGCGCATGAGCCGTTACAAGCCGGCCGATCTTGAATTCAAAACCAATTTCTTTGTCAAAAACAACGTTAAACTACTGGTAACGGTGGGCGGTGACGATACGGCATCCACGGCAAACCGCATCTCGAAATTTCTGACCGAGCGTAAATTCCCGATCCAGAATATTCACGTCCCCAAAACGATTGATAATGACCTGCCGCTTCCCGAAGGACAGCCAACCTTCGGCTATCAGAGTGCCAAGCAGGAAGGGGTTCGTATCGGGCGTACCATATACGAGGATGCCCGCACCTCTGGTAATTGGTTTGTAGTGTCGGCCATGGGCCGCGAAGCCGGCCACCTGGCTTTCGGCATTGGCGCTGCCTGTCACTATCCTATGATCATCATCCCCGAGATGTTCAATAAAACCAAGCTTACTCTTGATAAAATCACCCGTCTCATCATTTCATCCATAGTGAAGCGCAAGATGCTTGGCATCCCATACGGAGTTGCCATTGTGAGTGAAGGCGTTTTTCACTTTATGAGTGACGACGAGATTGAAGCTTCCGGCATTCAGTTTACCTACGATGAACATGGTCACCCTGAGCTAGGGACTGTGAGTAAAGCCCATATTTACAATATGTTGCTTCAGATACGACTCAAACAGCTTGGACTGAACGTGAAAAGCCGGCCGGTTGAAATGGGATACGAGCTTCGTTGTATACAGCCTACCGCATTCGATTTATTGTATTGCAGCCTGCTCGGAATCGGTGTAAAGAAAATCTACGACGAAGGCTTAACCGGCTGCATGGTTAGTTCCGATCCAACAGGTGATATCTTTCCGCTATTCCTGAAAGATCTGGAGGACGGACATGGAAAAGTACGCACCCGTATGGTTACCATGGACAGCCAGAAAGCACATATGGTTTTCTTCGACAGTATTCAGTATCTCACAGCCACCGATATGGAAGGCGCCCGCGAATACCTGAAGAATCCTGAAGAATTTGATTTTATGAAAATTCTGGAGTGGTAGAAGGGTTTGCACACCAATATTCAGGTGAATAGCACATTTGCTACCAGTCACAATATCTGAAAGGCTCCTTCCCCCTGGGACAGGAGCTCTTTTTTTTGCATCTGCTTATGCATCAGTGATAAATTATCTTTTTTATAAGTTATTTTCAGAAAACTGTCATAAATTGCCTTGCTAATAGTCTTATTATAAAACAGTCTTGCTTCCCACATATGGATTTTGACTCAATTTACAAAAAGCATTATCAGGAGTTATACTACTTTGCTTTAAAGCAAAACTTGTTACATGCTGAAGCAGCTGATGTTTTACAGGATGTATTCACCGGGTTTTATAAACAGCTCAGTTCAAACGCCCAAATAGAAAATCCCAAAGCCTGGCTATATAGCGTTTTGATGAATACAATCCGGACCCATTCGCGGATTAGCAAATCACGGGAAATTATAAACAATGAAATTGCTTCCCGTATTCAAACCACGATGGATATGGAAACGGATTTTCATAAAAACGAAAAGCTCCACATAGTTGAATCATGCATGATGCAACTATCCACAACCGATAAAAACCTGCTTCTTTTATATCATCAGGGATTTTCGTACCATGAGATTTCCGAAATCCTCCAGATGAACAGCGTTTCGGTCGGTACTTGTATTGCACGAGCCACAAAAAAGTTAAAATCAATCCTAATATCACAATATTATGAATTGTTTGAATGAAACTGAGATACAAAGGTATCTCGACGGTGAATTCCCGAAACATATGCTGCCGGAAATATCCGAACATTTGATTTCCTGTTCAATTTGCAGTGAGCTATATGAAGAAGCCATAGAATCGAAAAATCAAGTATTTTCATTTCTCGATGAAGTAAGTGCTTTTGAGCAAGCCATAGTTATCCCGGAATTTCTGCCGAAGCAGTATACCATACGCCTGAAACTCATTGTTTATTGGTTATCAGCTGCTGCAACGATACTCCTATTTGTAGTGTTTGGAATTCATATGAAAAGCCAAAGCATAAAACAAAAACAGCTAGAAAACACAGCCAAAGCCACATACGAATTCACCAGGAATACCGATCCCAATAAAATGTTCCACGACAAGCAAATAATAGTTGTGATGACCAATTCATCCGGCGAAGTGGTCGAAACTTCAATCACTGAATAGGATTACCGAAATGAGTTATAAGGTCATTCAAAGCAGAATCCTGATTTTGAATAATTTAATACAAGAGCCATGAAAACCAGATTCCCCGAAATGCCATCCAATCCAGGAAGTACAATATCGATAGCCTTATTGATTTGTGTCTTGACACTAAGTGTGCAGTCGCAAACCTTAAACTCCCTGTATAAAAAGAGTAAGATCCAACTGGAAGAAACACCCGATTACGCCAAAAGTAATAACTGGGATAATCTTTTCAGCGATGCTGACAAAGTTGAATTTGGAAAAAAAACCGGCCTGACAAAAGAAATAGTTGTTGCACCTGATGGCTCCGTATTCATGTGCCATAAGACTTTGTACGAAATCTGGAAATTTGACAAAAACGGCAACTTTGTTAAGAAATTCGGCAGCAAGGGCAGTAAACCGGGTCAGTTCCCTTTTCATTTCAGCATTTATGGTCTGCTCGACGGGAAGTATATTATTACTTCTGACAATCAGGGAAATATGATGTTTTTTGATACAGAAGGCAGGTTTATCAAAAAGTTCAAACTGGATTATTCGGCTGATGATGTGGTTGTACTCGGAAAATCAAAAATCGCTTTTCGTGCTTTTATTGTAGGCAAGAATTATAAATATATAATCTCAATTAAAGATTTCAATACCGGTAAAGAAAAAATAATCTGGAGCAGACCGGAAAAAGATGTAAATGAAAGTGGAATTGTTGTTCAGACACCGAATAATTGTATGCTAACCTGGTCAATCCCTTATTGCCATTCTTCATTAACAACGCCAAGACTGGCAAGCTCAAAAATAGGAAATCTATTGCTGGGTATGCCCGATGATGGAACAATTATAGAATACACTCCTGAAGGCATAAAGTTAAAAACGATTACTTTAAAAATACAGCCGCTAACCATTAGTGACGCTGATATAAACGAAAATTACGCGCTTTTTGTAAAAAAATCGGATGAGTTTGCAGCTAAAATCAATAGTAATGCAAAGTATAGCTCTGCAGAGAAACAACAAACTATCAAGCAACTAAAAGATCAACTCTGGAAAATTAAAGACAGGAGTCTTTACCCAAAACATTTACCATTTTTCTCGAGCCTGATAATTGATTCGGATGGCAACATTTTAGTTTTTGAATTTACCAAGGCAGAAGAAACAAATAAATTCAAAGCGTATTCGTACGATAACAAAGGGAATGAGATAGGAACATCAAGTTTTGTTTCCGATACGTATGACTTATCATTTATCCCTTCTACTTTTGCATTTGGCGAAGGCTATATTTATGCCGTTGCCATCAGGAAGAACGGAGGAAAAGTTCCTTTAAGACTGGTGAAATTCAGGTTAAACTGATAACTAAAATCAGGTAATCAGATCAGACAATTCAGTGTTGAACTGTTGATTTTCTAATCTTGTTTGAGTGTCCGACATAAGATTTAAATTGACTCCCAATATTTGGCAATTAACCGTTCAGGATATCAGTCCCTGATATAGAAGTGCATCAACTTTAAAAACCTAAAGGCTCTGCTCCTATGGATCAGGGCTTTTTTATTGCCTATGGGTTAAAAAGAGTGTTTTTCGATAAAAACAAACCGGTTTTAGCCGGCTAGATTCCCCAAGAACGGTCATAGCTATCCAATGCAGGCAGGTTTTCAATCTTAAAGTTTCCAAAAAACCCTTTGCATTTCAGCTGAGTATAGTGGTAACCGGCTTAATTTATTTACTTTTATCGGTTCAAAATAGTACACGAGCGGTTTCCCGATAAAACCGCGCCACAAAACTCACTCTTTTAATCACCGAAGCCCAGATATTATGCCTCTCACAAACACCTTCAAGGTTTACCGCTTCCGGTGGACCATACTCAGCATTTATATGTTTTTAATTGCTGTGAACCAGATGCTTTGGATCACTTTTGCCCCCATAACCAGTGACGCTACAGCCTATTATGGCGTTTCGGACATCTGGATCGGGATTTTATCCATGTGTTTTATGATCGTTTTTGTAGCCGTTTCCATACCCGCATCGTGGATCATCGATAAATACGGAATTCGCACGGGAGTGGGCATAGGGGCTGCTTTTACAGGTGTTTTCGGATTGCTGCGCGGCCTGGTCACCAATAATTTCGAGCTGCTGCTGATTGCCCAGGTTGGCATAGCCATCGGACAGCCTTTTATTTTAAACGCCATCACCAAATTTGCAGCCCGATGGTTCCCCATCGCGGAACGCGCCACGGCCGCCGGGCTGGGAACGCTGGCCATGTATGTCGGCATACTGGCCGGCATGATGCTCACACCTTACCTCATCATCGGTTCAGGCATAGGAGGTATGCTCTATATTTACGGTATCATTGCCATGATTGCAGCAATTGTTTTCGTCATTTTTGCCAAAGAAGGTCCCCCTACGGCTCCCTGCCGCCCCGACCAGGAAGAGCGATCGCTGGTGTACGATGGCATCAAACAAATATTCCACACCAGGGACTTTAACTGGTTGCTTTTTATCTTCTTTATCGGCCTGGGTGTCTTCAACTGTGTAACCACCTGGATTGAAAATATACTGGGTCCGCGTGGATTTTCGACTACGCAGGCAGGCATTACGGGCGGGTTGATGATTGCTGGCGGAATTCTGGGTGCCCTTATCATCCCTATGCTTTCTGACCATTACCAGCGAAGGACGCCATTTATGGTTATCGCGCTTGCCGGAGCTACCGTTTGCCTGGTGGGAATAACGTTTGCCACCTCTTACTGGCTGCTGCTGGTATCGGGAGCCGGACTGGGATTTTTCCTGCTCAGCTCGGGACCCATAGGTTTTCAGTATGGGGCCGAAATCACTTATCCTGCATCCGAAGGCACATCCAACGGAATGCTTTTACTGATGGGGCAGATATCCGGAATTGCTTTTATTTTCGGCATGGACAGCTTCAAATCACCAATCAACGGGTCCATGACCAATCCATTGATACTGCTGATTGTACTTATGACTCTCAGCACCCTGGTTTCAACCCGGCTGAAGGAATCGTCGCTGATGAGCAAGGAAAAAGTTCATAAAGCAGCCTGATTTTTAATCATCATATTATCAATCAGGATTATAATGGTAAAAACAAATACTGTCATCCCCTTTATCCATAAGAGCTTCCGACCTGCAAATGCCCCTTTGCTATTCCTGCTTCTTTTCATTTTCCAGTTTTCGGCAATCCCGGCACAAAATAAAACCCCGGATTCGTTGGTGAAAGAACGCATTCAGTATATCCAAACTATGCTGGAGCAGGGAAAACCCCAGGCCAGTCTCTGGTGGAACGGCTGGCTATACGGATACAGTGCAGCCACAGTGGGCCAGGGAGTAGCCTATTTTGCCGGGAACAATCTGAAAAACCGGCAGGACATGGCTTTGGGAGCTGCCACAACTATTATCGGGGCCATCGGGCAGCTTCTAACACCCATGATTCCCGCCTATGCACCTGCACGACTTGCATTGATTCCGGGCGACACTCCCCAGGAGCGGATCATCAAACTTCAGCACGCACAGCAACTGTTCGAAGCCAGTGCTAAAAGGGAGAAAGACGGGCTGTCGTGGAAAATGCACGCGGCATCAGGTGTGGTAAACCTTGGAGGCGGACTCGTCACCTGGCTTGGATTTAAACGAAGCTTGTGGGCCGGGGTCGGAAACTTTGCACTGAATACGGTGATTACCGAAGCGCAGATATGGTCGCAGCCGAAAAGGGCTATTAAAGATTATAAAAACTACTGCGAGAAATATAAATATGGACTGGCATACAGCGCACTGAAGCCGAAAGCACGATTAATGCTAAATGCGTTTCCGGGAGGAATGGCTGTAAGGCTGGTGTTTTAATAACTCTCGGGTGTAATTTCAGGCAATCCACAATTCATGCCTTTAGGGCAAATAGGTTAAGGTTAAGGTTGAGATTGAGGTTGAGGTTGAGTACTTTTATTGATAATTCATGCACTTTTATCAATTGATTTAACCCCAATCGAGTTTAAATTAGCCATGGGTTTGATTTCAGCCCTAATCAGAAGTTCCTTTTCAGGAAAACAAAAATGCTCTCCCGCTTCAGGATTCATAATCGCCCGGATTAGTGACTAAAATCTTTGAGCCAGTAAAACCTTTTCCTTCAGGATTTGTTTGAATCTGATTATTAATCAATATTTTACGATATGTCATCCGAAACAGGCACCAAAGAAAACCCCTGGAAACTAAAAACTCCGCCCGGCACATCGGAGTACCAGATGTATAAATCAGAAAAAGACGGGCTGGAAATCCTGGTTTGTACCGTAGGAAGCACGATTTTGCATTACGATTATCGTTGTCTGGCCGATCTGCATACTATGCTTCTGAATCATACCGACTGGATGGAACTTGGCAGTGCCGACGAGCAAAAACCGGCAAAACCGGGTACGGTCGAAGCCTGGGGGCGGTCGGACGAAAACCCGCTTGGCGGCTGGTACGGGCTAAAAAAAGGTTTCCGCGGACGGTTCGGTATGTATATCCCGCCTTTAATGGAAGCACTGGGACTGGCTGATTTGGAACACAATGCGAGGAATAACAGGATGAAAGGGTTGTAATGTCGGATGTTTGATCTCGGATTTCGGATGTTTGATTTCGGATCTGGGCTGTTTGATTTCGGATCTGGGATGCCAGAAATAAAATAGGGGTAGATTGAAATTAAGAGTAAATATTTACTTTTGAACCGAAATTTCGCCGGGGAAAGCTTATCCAGAAGAATAGCCAAACGCCTGTATACATGATGTAAAATCAGATAGTTCAGGCCTTCGAGTTTCCGGTTTCCCGATGATCCCTGCAGTCCCTTAAACTATAATATCAAATCCCGCGACAATGGCATACGACGAGCAATTATCCGACCGGGTGAGGGAAATCCTGGCCGATCAGCCTGAGGTTGAGGAAAAAGAAATGATGGGCGGAGTGACTTATATGGTCAACCATAAAATGTGCGTGGGCATTGTAAAAGATGAACTGATGGCCCGCATTGATCCGGAAATTTATGAAGAAGCCCTCGAACGGAAGGGTTGCCGCCCCATGGATTTCACAGGGAAGCCGATGAAAGGCTGGGTGTTTATCCGCCCCGAAGGCATTGACACAGTTAAAGACCTGGAATACTGGATTGGGCTGGCACTCGATTTTAACCGGCAGGCGAAACCATCAAAAAAGAAAAAGCCCAAACTCTGAAGATCCTCAAAGAACAAATACTTCTGTAGCCCTGCTCTCTGCTTCATTGTAGGAAACTTCTTGTGGGTTTCTTCCGGGCTCATCGACGGAAGTTTATTCGGTTTTCCGGTATTATATTCTAACAGTAGCCTTTGCTGAATTCCAGGCCAGAATTGCACTCATTCCCCGCCAACAGGAATATCCTTTCTCTTCGTTCTATTTTAACGCCGGTTTACTGCCGGTTGAATCCTTTACGGCCGAAAGCTTTTTTCACTACTTTCGTGGCTGCGTTGCTGCAGGTGATGACAGGCACAACACCTCTTCATTTTCTTTTTTTATTGAACGGGGAATCCAGGCCACCGGAAACCGTGATTAAAACTTTTCAGCATGGACCTGAGCGAAAAAACAGCTGAGTTTACACTTTCGGTGCAAACCAGCCTGAGTGACAATACCTTTGTAAAACTCTCCCTGGGCAATTATAAGGGCAGGGAGGAAAACCTCAAAAATATTTATGTAAAACATATCCTCATCAGGAATGAGGAAAAGCTGAGTTTCACCTACAGGTACAAAACCCGCGATATCGTCAAGAACTATGGAATTGAGGAAGGCACAGGCAAAATCGGGGATTTCCTGAAGCAGGTTTTTTTTGCAGCCACCCTCTTCACCACTGCTTTCGACCTAAGTTTCGAGAATCTCCACGGCAGGAAATGCATATTGCGGAAAAATGCCCCTACTATTTTATCCGTTCCATCGGCCGATCACGACCGGAGTAAAAATCGGCTGATCAGCACTAACGAAAAACCCTATCTCACTGCGCTGAAAATAACCGATGAAACGGGGAAAGTCCTGGCCAATTCGCAGGACAAATACAAACAGATCAATCACTATATTGAAATACTGAGTACGCTGATCAAAGAATTGCCGCCCAGGGAAATCACCAAAGTGGTGGATATGGGATCGGGGAAAGGCTATCTCACTTTTGCTTTATACGATTATCTCACCCATGTGCTAAGGATGAATTCACAGGTTACCGGCGTTGAATTCCGGCCCGAACTGGTGGATTTATGCAATACCATAGCCATGAAGACAGGTTTCAGCCAGCTGGGGTTTGAGCAGGGTACCATCGAAAACTACGACAGCTCCGGAACCCATGTGCTGATTGCCCTGCATGCCTGCGATACCGCCACCGACGATGCCATTTATAAAGGAATTACAGCCCAGGCTGATTTAATTGTGGTGGCTCCCTGCTGCCATAAACAGATCAGGCGACAGATGGAAGCCGGCCACATGAGCAACGACCTGGATTTCCTGACCCAATACGGCATTTTCCTCGAACGCCAGGCCGAAATGGTTACCGATGGCATACGAGCCCTGATACTTGAGTACTTTGGCTATAAAACCAAGGTGTTTGAATTTATCTCCGATGCGCATACGCCTAAAAACGTGATGATAGTAGGCCTAAAAAACCCGAAATCCCAACTCAAAAACGAGCAGGTTTTACAGAAAATTAAGGATGCTAAAGCGTATTTTGGTATTGAATATCATCACCTGGAGAAGATGATGGAGATATTGTAGACGTGGTTCTAAGAAGACGTGGGTCTGAGAAGACGGGAAGGGGAAGAAGTGCAGGGTGCAGGGTTCCGGGTTCCGGGTGCCGCTTATCAGATAGCAAATGTCCGGGAGGTATAAGCTTGAGTAAGAGAAACCATTTATTTCAAAAGATGACATTTTGGAAACCGAGCCTATATTTTGCCCTTGATTATCAACATGCCGCATCTCATTAAAAAAAGCTGCAAACCGTGCCGGCACCTGGAACCCGGAACACACATACCGGCACCCGGCACCCGGCACCCGGCACTCTAAATCCAAACAATACACTATTTATCCCGAAACCACACATCCCCCTTTGAGAGTTCTCCGCTTTTTAATTCAAACCCATATCCTGATTTCGCTGGCGGCAGTAACGCTTACTCAGGCCACAGCAGTGCAGGTGGGAATGCCACCTGAAGCACATGCGTACCTTGCCGTTATTTTCTTCGCAACTATGCTCGATTACAACTTTCACCGGTTTATGGCTGTCAACCTCCATCCGGAAGCCCTGAAAACTGAAAAATTCAAATGGGCGGCACAGCACCTTCTTTTACTGAGAATACTGATAATCACTTCATTTTCAGGCCTGCTGATCGCTTTGTATTTCGTTAGTAGCGAAATTATGTATTTTCTGGCCTTTCTGGGCATACTCACTATCCTCTATTCCATATCCCTGCGCCGGAATCCAAAAAGCAAATTCAGCATTCCGGGGATCACCGGTATGAAAACCATTTTATTAGCCTTTGTATGGACGGAAGCCACCGTGTTTTTACCACTTCTGCAATCAGGAAAGGCATTTGAACTCAATCAAATACTCCTCATTTTCTGCGAACGCTTTATTTTTATTTTTGCTATAGCCATCCCATTTGATATACGCGACAAGGCGGCAGATACACTTTCAGGTATCCGGACTATTCCTACAGAATTCGGGACCAAAAGAGCCCTTCAAATCAGTAATACAGCCATGGCCGGCACATTATTTATCTCCATTATTCACTATTGGTATGTACACATGACTTTTATTATTCTGGCTTTACTGATTTCCATGGCTTGCGTTTTTGTCGCCATTAACAGTAAAAAGCTGAAAAACAAAACTTTCTATTATCATGGCATTTTGGATGGCTGCATTTTGATATATGGCTTACTGATATGGCTTTGTTTTTACTTACAGTGCTGAATGGTTTAATCCTAATTCGTTTCCCAGGCGAGGCTTATTCACTGAATCGGTCAGCCGCCCCATTCACGAAAAGTCATACCTTTGTTAACCATCGCGCAAACGGATAAATTTTTAGCCAGTTCAAGTTAAAAATTCAAAATACCATGAAGTACCATACAATAGAAGTGAGATGTGAATATTAACAAGCAGAGACTTCATCGATACTTTTTCAGGAATTTAATATAGGCAGTTGAAACGGCTAAGCAAAACTTAACTAAAGATATGGATACCAGTATCTTCACCAAGAAAGAAGAAATGCCTGATGATTTTCTGCTCCGGAATGCATTAG
>CAIPFN010000338.1 GCA_903864265.1 uncultured Bacteroidales bacterium
CGGTGATGAGCGCCATGGGCTTTTACCAGGTAACGCCGGGAACACAGTCATATGTTATCGGCACACCCTGGTTCAGCAAGCTTACCATCAACCTTGAAAACGGGAAGAAGTTCGTTATTGAAGCCCGGTCCGTTTCCGACAGTAATTTTTACATACAGTCGGCTACACTCAATGGAAAGAACTATGAGGCTTCGTACCTGAAGCATGAGGATATAATGAAAGGGGGCAAACTGATCTTTACTATGAGTAACAAACCCAACAAAAGATGGGGAACCGGTCCAAAGAATGAACCCTCTACCTCAATAAACGATAACCTCATTGTGCCTGCACCAGCAATAGTGGAATCGACAAAATCATTCCGTGACAAAAAAGAAATTACCATCAGCGGTCAGGCCGGAGCCACTATAATTTACGATCTGGCCACAGCCGATGGCAAATCAACTTCACAGACGTACAAGGGTCCATTTTACATTCAGGAATCGGCAAAGCTAAAGTTTTATGCCTCAGAGAAAGGTATTGCCAGCCCCTGGGTTTCGGCGGAATTCATAAAAATGACCGATGACAGGGACATAACACTTGTTTATCCGCCTGCTAATCAGTATTCAAGCGGAGGAGCCACGAACCTGATTGATGGAATCAGGTGTTCGGCTGATTTCAGAGTGAATGGATGGTTGGGTTTCGAAAAAGTAAACCTTGAGGCCATCATCGATTTACGGGAGGCTAAAACCCTGACTACTTTTGGAGCAGGGTTTCTGCAGGATATAGGATCCTGGCTTTTCATGCCATCACAGCTTGAATTTTTTGTTTCGGAAAACGGAACTGATTATCGTTCGGCCGGCATCATCAAAAATGATGTCCCCCAGGACCAGGATGGAGCCATACTTAAAACCTTCGAAATGAAAACAGATCCGCTAAAAGCCAGGTATGTAAAAGTTATTGCCACCAATATCGGTCATTGTCCCCCGGGGCATAAAGGACAGGGTAGCCCGTCGTGGATGTTCGCTGATGAAATCATTGTGAAATAAATTCAAACATGATCCCTAAGGCATGGGGTTAAACCCGTTTTGGAGGTCAGAATACAGTTTTAAAAATGCTCCTTATGAAAAAGACAGTTCCCGCTTTCCCATCACCCGTATTGTTCAGGATTTTAGTTTTAATGTTTCTGCTGGGTACCTCAGGTTTAACATCGCGGGCACAGCTGATCAGCGACGGCAAAACCCTCACCGAAATGCAGGAAATGCTGCTGATGCAAAAAAAGCTGGCATCCGGTCGCAGCCATCAGCTTTTTGATGTATTCGAAAGTCCTATGAACGCGGATGAAAAACAGGCGCTGGAGTACCTGTATGCCTTCATGCCCTTGAGCGACCTGGCTGATTACGACGGGCTCTTTTTCCTCCAGGAGGCAAAGGCTGCCCTGAAGACCAGGGCCGAAATGAACTGGGGAGCAAGTATTCCCGAGGATGTTTTCCTGCATTTTGTGTTGCCTCCCCGTATCAACAACGAGAATCTGGATCTCTTCAGGCTGGTGATGTACGATGAACTAAAAAAGCGCACAGCAGGTATGAACATGCACGATGCAGCACTGGAGGTGAACCACTGGTGCCACGAAAAAGTGACCTACCGGGGCACTGACGACCGCACCAGTTCGCCCCTGGCATCCATAAAAACATCTTTTGGCCGTTGTGGGGAAGAGTCGACGTTTACGGTAACGGCCCTGCGAACCCTGGGCATCCCGGCCCGACAGGTGTATACCCCCCGTTGGGCGCACAGCGACGACAACCACGCCTGGGTTGAAGTATGGGTTGATGGAAAATGGTATTTCCTGGGAGCCTGCGAGCCCGATTCCGACCTGAATATGGGCTGGTTTGCCGAGCCCGCCCGCAGGGCTATGCTGGTTCATACCCGTGCTTACGGGGCTTATCACGGGAATGAACCTGTTATCGACAGGCAGGATCGTTTTGCCGAACTCAACCTGATTCAAAATTACGCCGCCGCTAAAAGTATTTTCGTCAGAGTGCTTTCAACTGACCATATGCCTGTTGCAAATGCTACTGTTGAATTCCAGCTTTACAATTATGCCGAATTCTACCCCATTGCCAAAGGATCGACCGATCCGAACGGGATGAGTTCCATCATAACCGGTCTGGGCGACCTTCTGATCTGGGCTTACCAGGGCGAAAAGTGGGGATATAAAAAGATTTCGGTTGACAAAATGGATTCAGTAACTGTTATTATCACCGATCAGCATACAGGCGTATTAAAAGAAAATTTTGATTTTATCCCCCCGGTTGAAAAAACACCTCTTCCGGTTAAAATTACACAGAAGGACCGGGATTTCAACACTATCAGGCTGCAGCAGGAAGATTCAATAAGGGCGCTTTATATGGCGACATTTAAGGATTCGGTATGGGTAAGTTCATTTGCAAACGAGCAGGGGTTAAGTGCCGAAAGGCTTTTGCCCATTTTTCGCAAGAGCTATGGCAACTGGCAGGAAATTGCGGATTTTATCTCATCAGGTACGGGTAATCAGAAAGAATGGGCCGTTTACATGCTTGAGGCCATATCGGACAAAGATCTGAGAGATACCAGGGCTGACATTCTGAGCGATCATCTGTCTCATGCCTTCAGCTTTAACAATCCCGCTCCCGGTATTGACAAAGAGTTTTTTGCACGCTATATCATGTGCGGCCGCATCTCCAATGAGATGATGCTTCCCTGGCGGGCATTCCTTCAGCAACAATTCGGGAATGATTTCGCTGTGCAGTTTAAAACAGACGTGAATGTACTGGTGAACTGGATAAAAGCGAATATCACAATTGATAATACCGCCAACCTGCATTCAAGGGCTCCCCTGTCGCCACGGGGAGTCTATGAGTTGAAGGTGGCCGACAGCCATTCGCGTGATATCTTTTTCGTTGCCGTTTGCCGCAGCCTGGGACAGGCTGCCCGCATCAATCCCGCTACCAGCCTGCCGCAATACCACGATGGCATGCAATGGCACAATATTGTTTTCGAACCTGTGAATGACAACCTTACAGAAAAAGGCTATGTCCATTTTGTAAATGCAACTGCTGATTCCGACCCGAAATATGCTGTAAACTATACCATAGCTCGTTACAATGCCGGAGTTTACCGTACTATTGAGTTCGACTACGGGATGAAAATAAGTGAATTTGATCCTAAAACAGAAGTTGACGCAGGGAAATACCTGCTGGTAACCGGCAACAGGCAAGCCGACGGAAGTGTGCTCTCGTCGGTCAGCTTTTTTGAGGTACCTGTTAAAGCTACTACAGAGGTGGTAGTTAATATCAGGCAAGACTTTAAGCCTGCCGAACCCTGGGCCATGATAAAAACCTCCTCCTGTCGTTTCAATCGCTATGCAGATAACAAAACCATTTTACTCAGCACTTTAACAGCTGACAAAGGTGCCATCCTGGTGTGGATTGACCCGGATAAAGAACCGTCAAAACATGTACTGGCTGATATACCCGCGGTGAAAGAACTGATTGAAAAATGGGGAGGCGGAGTGGTTTTCCTGCTGGCAAGCGATAAAATAAGCGCATCGTTTAAACCGGCCCATTTCCCGAACCTGCCCTCCCAAAGCATTTTTGCTTTCGATAAAGAAGCCAAAACACTGGGTATAATTGAGAACTTGCGCAAGAGAAACAGTGCCGCTAACCTTCCGCTTATCGTAATTACCGATAAGGCCGGTAACCTGCTGTATTATTCCGAAGGGTACAAAATCGGCATAGGCGAACAGATTGCAAAGGCTATTGCACCTATCAAATAGCATCATGTGCTGTTTAATACCGGACGGCAAGAAAATGCCAGGCACCTTAATGCAACTTTCGAGCTCATCATAATGATATTGAAGAATAACCACGGGTATCAGTAAACCGCTGTTTCTGAAATCCTGAATCTGCAACCAAAAATTATAAAGTATGAAATCATTGGTAATCTCAGGCTTAAAAAAAATATTTTTTCTAACCATAGGCTTCCTGGCTTTAGGGTTTCATATCTCCGCCAAGGAGATAACAGTTACCTCCCCCGACGGGAAAGCTGTGATACGGCTTGATTTTTCGAAACAGTTCATGCTTTCAGTCGATTACAACCTGCAGCAGGTTATGGCACCCTCTCCGGCAGGCATGAGTATTGAGGAATATCCGGATGCATTTAATAATCCAACGCGTTCAAAAGTGATCATCCGCAAGGTCAACACCGGGATAATCCCCGCTGTGGCCGAAAAACGAAGTCGGATCCCCGATGTATACAACGAGAAGGAAATCTGGTTTAAAGGCAATTACGGCATTTGCCTGCGTGCCTATAACGATGGGGTAGCCTGGAGGTTACTAACCCGTTTTCCTGATTCCATTACTGTAAACAATGAACTTGTAACTCTGAATATGGCAGCCGCCGATTCAGTTTATTATGGTGACGAGGATAATTTTGTTTCTCATTCCGAACGGTTTTATACCTGTCGCATGGCCGGGACAGTGAAAAGCATGCAGATGGGGATTCTGCCGGCAGTTTTCCGTAAGGCCAGCGGCTGCATAGCCGCATTTACCGAAAGCGACCTGTTGGATTACCCGGGTCTGTATCTGCTTGGCAGCGACAAGGCCGACGGCTCATTTACCGGCACATTTGCCAGGGTGGTTGAGCGCATGCAGCCGAAAACGGACCGGGATTATGGCATCACCAGCCGGAAAAACTACATAGCGCGTACCCGCGGCAGCCGTGAATTCCCATGGCGGGCCTTCGGGCTGGCCGAAAACGAGGCCAGGCTGTTGGAAAACGATATAGCCTACCGCCTGGGAAGCCCGTGCCGCCTGGCCGAAACTTCGTGGGTACGGCCGGGCAAGGTGGCCTGGGACTGGTGGAACGACTGGAATATCTCGGGGGTGCCGTTCAAGGCAGGCATCAACACCGATACGTATAAGTATTATATCGATTTTGCATCGACGAACAAACTGGAATATGTTATTTTCGACGAGGGCTGGTCAAAACCGGAGGATCTCGATATAACAAATCCGGACATGGATATGGAAGCCCTGTTCGCTTATGCCCGGCAGAAAAATGTCGGCATTATCCTTTGGGTTACCGGCCGGGCGCTGGAGGAGAAATTTGAATCCTCTTTTGTAAAATTCAAAAAATGGGGCTGCGTAGGACTGAAAGTGGATTTCCTTTGCCGCGACGATCAGGCCATGGTTAACTTTTATGAAAGGGTGGCTAAAAAGGCGGCTCAACTTCATATGCTGGTCGATTTCCATGGGGCCTATAAACCGACAGGCTTAAGTCGCACCTACCCGAATGTTCTGACCCGCGAAGGAGTTAAAGGTCTCGAAAACACAAAATGGTCGAAGGATATAACCCCTGCTCACGATTGCACCCTGCCATTTACGCGGATGTTTGCCGGAGCCATGGATTATACACCCGGAGCCATGCGTAACGAAAACCGTAAAACCTTCGAAATCAATTGGAATGCACCTATGAGCATGGGTACCCGCTGCCACGAACTGGCCAAATATATCATCTTCGAAAGTCCCTTGCAGATGTTATGCGATAATCCGACCAACTACCTGAAAGAGCCCGAATGCCTTTCATTTCTGGCGAATGTACCTGTTACCTGGGACGAAACCCGCTGTATTGATGCTTCTATCAGCCATTTTGTGACGGTAGCCCGCAAAAAAGGTAACGACTGGTATATCGGCTCCATGACTGATTTTTCTTCCCGCAATTCCCAAATCAGCCTGAGTTTCCTGGATGATGGAATGTATTCCGTTACCGTTTTCAGAGATGGGATAAATGTTGACCGCAGAGCCGAAGATTATGCGAAAGAAACCTTCAGCGTGAATAACAAAAGCATTCTGAGTCTCAAACTGGCCCCCGGTGGTGGATTTGCCTGCCGGATTACAAAGCTCTGATTAATTTTTCAGGGAACGCTGAACATTAGAAGCTATATTTCCCTATACTTGTACATCCATTCTCTGCTGCTAAATTCACTCCCAAAATGCCAATTGTTACCGACAGTCATCTGAAGATTTTTGTAGAAGCCGCCCACCGCGTTGGCACGCATCAGTTATTGCTCTGCAGTAGTGGCAACCTTTCGTGGAGGCTGAATGATGACATTCTGCTCATTTCACAAACCGGTTCCTGGCTTCCATATCTGAACAAAGACCAGGTATGTATCAGTCGCCATTCGGATGGAATGGTCATCAACAACGTAGAACCTTCGATGGACAGCGGATTCCATTTCGGAATCATGCGGCAGCGGAAAGATGTGAACGTAATCCTGCATTTTCAGTCGCTATATGCCACCACCCTGGCTTGCTTACCCGATCCGCCCGTGAATTACAATGTAATCAGCGAAATACCACTATACATAGGTGAAATAGAAACACTTCCGTATATCTGCCCCGGTTCACCCGCCCTGGCCTTGAAAGTTACCGATTCCATGAAAACACACGATTTGGTGGTTTTACGCAATCACGGGCAGGTAGTGGTGGGTAAAAACTTCGACGACGTGATACAAAAAGCACTTTTCTTCGAGCTTGCCTGCGGCATTATTCTGCGCAGTAATAACCAGGCTGTGCGCCTGACCCCGGAGCAAATAAGTGAAATGGATAAGTATATGAAAAGAATGCTTTAGATTGGGGTAAGTTTTGCCTGAATGAATCATTCATTGTGATAAAAATAATGAATCATGCGTTGAACCTTTATCGCACTGCCTTTGCTTCCTGAGGAAAACGCATTTAAAAGAGCTAAATATGAGCATCTTAACGAAGCAACTCATTATTGTTTTTGAATTCAATTAATAAATAGTGTCTGACCCGTAAAAAACAAGTAATGAATGATGGAAAGATCTTCATGTATTAAAATTCACTTCCGGAAAGCCTTGACTGTTTTTTGAGGCGGAAGCGGCTACCTACCCAGGTTTCCCGTTTAATCAGAGCCCGGGCATGTCCGTCCAAATACATTTGATTCAAAATACCCTAACATAATAAGTTGAAATGCATGCAAATGAACCACGACAACGATTTGGTTATAGGAAGCCTGATCGGTCTTAAGAAAGAATTTGAAAAGCAATATATTGCTCTGCACAGTCATACCTTCCCCGAAGTGCTCGAACGCATACATCGTTCGAATATTAGTGATTACTCCATTTTTTTGCTGAATGGGATTTTATTCAGCCACATGGTATATTCCGGTAAGGATTATGAAGCGGATATGAATGCCATTGGCAGCGATAAAACTACACAGGATTGGTGGAAACTTACCGAACCCATGCAGCAGCCTCTCTCGTTCAGGAAAGAAAACGAATGGTGGGCCGGGATGAACCTCTGGTCAAGGCATGAATTCCCTGCCTCGCCGAATGCGAAAGTTGAACGCCATGCCTACATACTTCCCTGTGCTGACAATTTTATTACAAGCACTCCGGATTATTTACTCGGGGATATAGATTTCTGGGGTACTGCCTACAACCTGAAAAGTCTTAAAATTCTCCCTGGAGGAGGTAATCTTTATATTTATATAGAAACGCTACCCCCTTCAGACCTGATGCCCTTGCTCGAAATTTTAGGCAGGATTATCAAATCGGAAACCTTGCCCGCTGAAATGACCGAGGTCTTTCATACGGAGTCAAAAAAAACAGATCCGGAGTACGCCGGCAAAAAGGTTTTCGTTACCGGCTGTTTCGATATGCTTCACAGCGGGCATATAGCTTTCCTGCAGGAAGCTTCTGCCTTTGGCGACCTGTATGTGAGTATAGGCGCCGACGATACGGTGTACCAGCTTAAGGGCCGCTACCCGGTAAATAACCAGGATGAACGCAGGTACATGATAGATGCACTGGCATGTGTTAAAAAATGCATGATCAACTCAGGTTCAGGCTATATCGATTTTGAAAAAGAATTACACGAAATACAGCCTGATGTGTTTGTGGTAAACGAAGACGGTCATACCCAGGCCAAACAGGCATTGTGCCGTGACATGGGTATTGAATACCATATACTGAAACGCGTACCGCATGCCGGTTTGCCGGTGCGTTCCACCACCACCCTGCGTACCGAATGTACCATTCCGTTTAGGATCGACCTGGCCGGTGGATGGCTCGATCAGCCTTTTGTCTCGAAATTTCACCCCGGCTCCGTGCTTACTATCGGCATTGAGCCTACCGTTGAATTTAACGACCGCAGTGGCATGTCGTCGAGTACAAGACGGAAAGCCATTGAATTGTGGAGGAACGAAATCCCCCATGGCGATGCCGAACACCTTGCCCGCATGCTGTTCAGTTTCGAAAACCCTCCGGGTACAAAGGACATTTCCGGATCGCAGGATTCGCTCGGCATAGTGCTTCCCGGTCTTAACAAACTGAATTATAATGGGGACTACTGGCCCTGGAAAATTACGTCAAACTTGGATGAAGGAATTCTCGCCTGGCTGGAAGAAAACCTTTACCTGGTCACCCTGGGACCCCGTGTCAACTCTTACAGCCCGCTTACGGAAACACGTATCAGCACCCAGGGAGCCAAAGAACTGGCCGACGCCACCGATGACTGCTGGAATGCTATACTTGCAAAGGATATATTTGCCTTCGGACATGCTTTCAGGCGGTCGTTCGAAGCACAGATTGCTATGTTCCCGTATATGGCTGACGAAAGCATCATGAATACCATTGAGACCTATAAGGAAAAAGCATGCGGCTGGAAATTATCGGGAGCTGGCGGCGGCGGGTATATCATACTGGTATCGGATGCTCCTGTTGAAGGTGCCATGCAGATTAAGATCAGGAGAAAAAATAATTTGTAAAAAACCGCTTCCCCGATTCACCCTTTGCTCAGCAGATCCATTTATCTTATTAAACCCATGCCATGTCTGAAAAACACAAAATCGTAACCCGGGAATCCGTACTCCCTTTCGTGCTGGTCACAGCTCTCTTTTTTCTGTGGGCATTGCCGAATAACCTGAATGATATATTAATTCCTCAATTCATGAAATCGTTCGAACTGAGCCGTTTGCAGGCCGGCCTGGTGCAATCGGCGTTTTACATGGGTTATTTTTTACTGGCCATGCCGGCGGCTCTCATTATGGATAAATACAATTACAAAACAGGGCTGATCATCGGATTGCTGCTGTTTGCCACCGGGTGTTTCCTGTTTTGGCCTGCAGCCAGCACAGGAAGATATGGGTTCTTTCTCTTTGCCCTTTTCGTTATCGCCAGCGGACTGGCTTTCCTTGAAACCGGGTCCAATTCCTTTATCGCCGTGCTGGGAGATCCTGCAACCTCCGAACACCGACTGAATTTTTCACAGTCCTTCAACCCGTTGGGATCCATGACAGGTGTTCTGATTGGAACGGTTTTCATTTTCTCGGGTACCGAATTTTCAGCAGGACAGGTAGCAGCCATGAAATCGGCCGGAACATACAATACATACCTTCACGCTGAGATTCTGAGGGTTGGACCGCCCTATATAGTCATTGGCAGCATTATACTACTGTGGGCTTTCCTGATCTGGAGAACCAAATTCCCCTCCGAAAAGAAGACAAATTACCCTGGAGGAGTTGAAAAGGGGAAACTTTCGGCACTACTTCATTATCCCCACTTTATCAGGGGCATTGCTGCCCAGTTTTTTTATGTGGGCGCACAGGTGGGAACCTGGAGTTTCATGATACAATACCTCAAAGATTATATGCAGAAATCAGAGAAAGAGGCAGGAGCCATGCTTTTCATCTCCATACTTGCCTTCGGGGTCGGGAGGTTTGTAGCCACAGCCCTGATGAAGCGCTTTGAACCCAAAAAGCTGATGGGCACCTATAGCATGATTAATGTTGCCCTCTGTGCTACAGCTATTCTCATTCCCGGTCTGATAGGCGGATGGGCACTGGTAGTTACCAGCTTTTTCATGTCGTTGATGTTCCCTACCATATTTGCTTTGGGGATCAAAGGATTAGGACCACATACCAAACTTGGCGGATCCATGATCATAATGGCCATAATAGGAGGAGCAGTATGGACTCCGTTAATGGGATTTATTTCCGATGCCACGCATAGTATGGCTCTTGCCATCATCGTTCCGCTGATCAGTTACCTGTTTATCATCTATTATTCTTTCCGGGGCTCAAAGCCTTCAGGCCCCTTGTATGATGTATAAATACCCTGATCAATCGAATACAGGCAAAACGGGAAGATCCCTTCTAAAAACTAACGAAAATCACATCCTAAATTTCAATCTCTTATGAAAACAACCTTTTTAGCTTTCGTTTTTTTACTGATCGTTGTCCACCAGCTTAGGGCACAGGAAAAGGAAGCTCCGTATATTATTCCTGATGACCCAAAGGTTGTGAAAAATATAGAGGAATGGCAGGACCTGAAATTCGGCATTTTTATGCACTGGGGAACTTACAGCCAGTGGGGAGTGGTGGAATCGTGGAGCATTTGTCCCGAGGACGAAGGCTGGACACAGCGCAGCGGACCGTATTCAAAAGATTATTTTGCCTATAAAAAAGCATACGAGGATCTGCAGAAGACTTTTAATCCCGTGAACTTCAATCCCGATAAATGGGCCAGCGAGGCAAAAGAGGCGGGATTCAAATACATGATCGTGACTTTCAAGCACCACGACGGGTTCTGTATGTACGACAGCAAATACACCGACTATAAAATCACCAGCCCGAATACACCCTTCCATACCAACCCGAGGGCCAATGCCGGCAGGGAAACCACGGAGGCTTTCCGGAAACAGGGTTTTAAAATCGGAACTTATTTCTCAAAGCCTGACTGGCATTGCGACTCTTACTGGTGGCCTTACTTCCCGCCAAAGGACCGCAATGTGAATTATGATCCGAAGCGCTACCCGGAACGCTGGCAGCAATATAAAGATTTCACTTACAACCAGATAGAGGAAATACTCTCGGATTACGGCAAAGTGGATATTTTATGGCTCGATGGCGGCTGGGTGCGGCCTAAGCAAAGCATTGATCCCAACATCGACTGGCAGAAAACCATTCCTTACGACCAGGACATTGATATGGCAAAAATTGCGGCCATGGGACGCAGGCATCAGCCGGGTCTGATTGTAGTTGACCGTTCCGTAACCGGCGAGTTCGAAAACTATCGTACTCCCGAGCAGCAGATACCAGATGTTCCCCTGGCTTATCCCTGGGAAACCTGTATGACCATGGCTACTTCCTGGTCGTATGTTCCGGGTGATACGTACAAACCTGCCGGCACTATCATCCATAACCTGGTGGATATTGTTGCCAAAGGAGGAAACTACCTTCTGAATGTAGGTCCCAGCCCGCTTGGCGACTACGATACCATCGCCTACTCGCGCATGAAAGAAATCGGAGCCTGGATGAAAGTGAATGGCGATGCCATATATGCGACCAGGCCTGTTGCCCCCTACAAGGAGAACAATATCTGTTTCACCCGGAATAAGGACAAACGGGTGAATGCCATTTTCCTGGGCGAAGCAGGTGAGACCGTTCTTCCCACTCTGGTTAGGATAAAAGGAATAAAGCCGGCTGAGAAAGCCAGCATAATTATGCTGGGAACCCATACCAAATTAAAGTGGAAAACAGTGAATGGAGAAACCGTGATTACCATCCCTGCTTCGATACAAAAATCGCCCCCTTGCCAATATGCCTGGACGTTCACTATCAGCGAGATACAATAACAAGGCTGAAATTAAATTAAAGAAGACATTTTAAGGGAATGCTCAGAAAAGGATGAAACGAAATGCGTTTCATCCTTTTTAGTTTTCGCTTTATGACAGACTTATTTTGGCAATGGACTTCATATCTCTATCCGGGTTGATGGCTTAGCTTATGCCTTGGGTCTCCATCTGAAATACTACCCTAATTCCCTGATAGAAACAATAAGTACTCATTAATTCCGGACGAACGCCGGCAGATTGCCGTCATAATACAGGCAGAAAGAGAACATGGATAGAAGTATAATGATACAGATCTTCTCAGATTGGTGTATCACCCCAAGCCAGCAGCTCAGCCCCGCTGGCTGACAGCCTGACCTTTACCCTGGTACTGGCACTTTGCTACGGAGGCTATAAATTACTCAAGTTTCGCATTAAAGCTAAACCATTAAAAAACAATGAAATAAGTGAAAAAAAGTAGCATGTAAATTTGTTTA
>CAIPFN010000339.1 GCA_903864265.1 uncultured Bacteroidales bacterium
ATATGACAAAAGGTGCAGCGCACCGAAATAAACAATGAACGGATTTTGAATAGTGTTGTGTGCTTTCCTTGCATTTGATTCATATAGGAATAGTCTATTTTGTTGATTATATGTAAGATATTTGTTTTTCAGCGGACCCTACTTAAGCCTGGGCCTATAACATTCACTCCTGACTGCTGAAGTTGTCATCTTTCAGGCATTAAACCCTTTACTGACCCAGCCGATCACTCATCTTTTTTTGTGGCCGATTCAAAATCAGGCTTAGGCTTCTACCCTATTTTTTGTACTTTTGCAGCGGTGACAACCTGTTCTATCGCATCCCGGCTTGTCCGCGGGTGAGGAAAGTCAGGACAACACAGAGCGCCATACTTCCTAACGGGAAGGTCCTGCGGCTGAACACCGTGGGAACAGCCAGTGCCACAGAGAATATACCGCCTTTATCCCGGTTTCGACCGGGAGGGGGTAAGGGTGAAAACGCGGGGTAAGAGCCCACGCGATGTTGTAGCGATACAGCATGAGGGTAAACCTTATGGGTTGAAAGACCAAATATACCGGGAGTAGCGCCGTGCAAACGGCTGCTGTAAGGGTTGCTCGCCCGATGCCCGGGGGGTAGGTCGTTGGAGGCCGCCAGTGATGACGGTCCCAGATAAATGATAGAAGCCGGAAGGTCGGCAACAGGCCCGAAGGAACAGAATCCTGCTTACAGGGTTGTCACCTGAGTGTTGCAATGGGATTTCGGATGTAGCCCCCTATTATACCAGGACCGGATCTAAGGGTTTAGACAGGTTTTAATCCAAAGCCGACCCTTAAAGATCCGGATCGTACACCGGATTATTATTTGCATAAATTATCATTATGAACCGAATCGTTGCGATCCTGAGTATTCTATTATTCCTGTGCCTGCCGGGCATAGCCCAGCAATTTCCTAACGGCAGCTTCGAAACCTGGTCAAGCGGCGAACCTGATAGCTGGAACACCACCAACATGAACATACTGGGCCTCGACTTTACGACGGTAACCAAGGATTTGTCGAATCCGCAACAAGGCACAGCTTCGGCCAAACTCACCGTTGTTACCAAAACCATCCCTTTTATCGGAGCCATTACCATGCAGGGGGCTCTCACACTTGGCACACTTAACATTGACCCGTTTGCCCAGACCGCTACTCTTACCGGGGGATATGCCTTTACCGGTATGCCACAGAAGCTTACCGGCTATTTTAAGTACCAGCCGGTAAACAACGACACTTGCGCTTTTGGCTGGGGTCTTTTTAAAACACATAATGGCATCCAGGATACCATTGGATATGCCGCCATCGATACCTCCGGTACGTTTAACTCCTGGACTTATTTCGAAATTCCCCTGGCTTATACTATATGGGAAGCTCCTGATACCATGAATATCCTTTTTGTTAATTCGAATCCGCTCGACGGCCTGGTGCATACCGGCACCAAAATGTGGGTCGACAATCTCTCGCTGGTATACGGCACGGTAGGCATCGAACGCTTAACCGGGGTGAAAGGACTGAATATTTATGCCGAACCCTTTGCCCGTCAACTGATACTTTCATCTTCCTTCGAAAAACAGGAAAACCTGGATATAGGCCTCTTTAACATGTACGGAACCGAAATCAGACACTGGAAACGGAATATGCAGCTGTCGACCGAAAGGCTCGACCTTGAAAACCTTGTGCCGGGCACCTATGTAATCCGCATCAGCTCGGGCAGCCGGCTGATAGATACCCGAAAGATCAGCATTCTGAACTAATATATTTTCACAACCACTTTTGAAGCTGGTATTCCTGCTTTTACCTTCAGATTGGGAATTCCCAACCCTGCCGGAATTACCAACTCACATATAGTTTAATTTCAGGTTAAGGGGAAGGGATAATCGGGCATAAAACAGCTTTGCCGCTTTCGCTATATCGCCAAATATTCACAAGCATATACTATCTGTCATCCCTCAGCGTTAAGTTTTCAAATAGTCCCTGTTGATAAGTTACCGATGCCGCCTTTCGGCCACCGGCATAATACAGTACCTTTAATCCTGATTTTCAGCATTTCAATATGAATATAACCCGAATTATAAGCACATCAGTCAGTGTATTGCTCCTATGCCTGAGTTTCCGGGCAGCAGCTCAGCAAACCAGCATATATAACAACCCGCAGGCCTCTTACGATCAGGCAGTTGACCTGTATACCAAGGCGAAATACAGTTCGGCCCTGGTAGCCTTCGACCAGATGGCTGCTGAGGAAAATTCCATTCTCAAAGCCGGTTCGGAATATTATGCAGCCCTTTGCGCGGCCCAGCTTTTCCATCCTGATGCCAGCAGCCGCTTCGAAAAATTCATGCAAGCCTACCCTCAGAATGCACAGGTAAACGAAGCCGGTTTCGAACTGGGCAAGCTGCAACTGGGCAACAAAGAATATAAAAAAGCGCTGGAGACTTTTAACAAAGTCGACCGATTCGAATTAAGCCCCGAACAACTCAACGAGTATTATTTCAAATCGGGTTATGCCAATTTCAAGACCGATAACCTGAAAAAAGCCCGTGAAAATTTTGCCTTGCTGATCGAAAAACCCAATAAATTCTACATTCCGGCCAATTATTACTATGCACATATCGCTTACAGCGAAAAGAACTATGAAACAGCACTAAAACATTTTGAAAGGGTATCGGCTGACGAAACCTTCAAGGATGTAGTGAATTATTATATCGTACAGATTTACGCATTGCAGGGCCGCTACGACGAACTGCTCGCCAAATCCCTGCCCCTGCTGCAGATGGGCGCCGACAAAAGGACCGCCGAAATAGCCCGCCTCACCGCCGATGCCTATTTCCACCAGGGAGACTTCAAAACCGCGCTCAAATATTTTAACCAGTACCTCGACTCAAAACCTTCGTCGGTTTCGGTGACCGATAAGTATGAAATTGCTTTTTCCAATTATAAATTGGGAAATTACAAGGAAGCTATCAGGTACTTCCAGATGGTAGCAACAAACCAGGATTCGCTTTCGCAAAATGCATATTATCATCTGGGCGACTGCTACATCAAAACCAACCAGAAACGTTTTGCTTTCAATGCCTTCAACTCCGCATACAAGCTCAAATCCGATTCGGTGATGACCGAGGAAGCTCTGTTCAATTATGCCAAACTGGCCATTGAACTTTCGTACAATCCCTATAACGAAGCGGTTAATGCCATACAGGAATACCTGAACAAGTACCCTGAATCGGCCCGTCGCGACGAAGCCTATGGCTACCTGGCCGACCTGTACCTGCTGACCAAAAATTACAAGAATGCCCTGACCAGCATACAACAGATTAAAAAACGATCCACCCGGCTGGATGCCGCCTACCAGCGCATTGCCTATTACCGGGGCATCGAGGTTTTTAATGAAACCGATTACGAGGGGGCCATCAAACTTTTCGGGCAGGCCAAAGAACTCACTTCCGACAATTCCGTTAAAGCCTTATCGTCGTATTGGACGGGGGAAGCCTATTACCGTACCGCCCGCTGGGATAAAGCAGCCGAGTCCTTCAACAAATTCCTGGTAAGCCCGGGCGCACAGAACCTGCCTTTGTATAACACGGCCAACTATAACATAGGGTACTGCTATTTCAAAAAGAAAGATTATACCCGGGCTACCGCCGCTTTCAGAAAATACCTGGCCGACAAAAGCACCGAGGTTAAACTTGCAGGGGATGCAAATCTGCGTCTGGGAGACTGTTCGTTTATGACCAAAGAATACGCAACAGCTGTTGAATATTATCAAAAAGCAGTAGGCGCACGGGTGAGCGATGCCGACTATGCCTTGTACCAGGCTGGCATCAGCTATGGTGTTCAGGGTGATATGGAAAACAAAATCGCCACCCTGAAAAAAATGCTTCAATCCTATGCGAAATCATCGTATACCGATGATGCGCTATACGAAACTGGCCTGACCTATAACGTGATGGACCGCGATAACGATGCGCTGACCTATTTTCAGCGTGTGGTGAAAGAATTTCCCAACAGCACCTATGTCAAGAAATCGCTACTGAAGACGGGGCTTATTTTCTTTAACCAGAACCGCGACGAAGAAGCGCTTGCCACCCTGAAACGGGTTGCAAAAGAGTATCCCGGCACCCCTGAATCGAAGGAGGCCTTGAGCAGCATCAAGAGCATATACGTTGAAATGAACAAGGTTGACGAATATGTGGACTTTACAAAACAGGTTCCCCAGGCGGATATCACGCATTCGGAGCAGGATTCACTCACTTACATTGCCGCTGAAAACCAGTACATGAATGGCAACTGCGACAAGGCTACGGATGGATTTTCGAAGTATATCAGCAAATTCCCGGAAGGATCCTTTATAGTACAGGCTAATTTCTACAAGGCTGAATGCGATTACCGGGCTCAGCGTTACGACCAGGCCATGAAAAACTACGACTTCATCCTTAGCCAGCAGCGTTCGCGCTTCACCTCCAACGCGGCTTCAAGGGCGGCCCATATCAATCACCAGCGCAACAATTTCGAGGCGGCTCTTGAAAGCTATATACGGCTCGAAGAAACCGCTGACCAGCCCGGAATGATCATGGATGCCGTGAGCGGCCAGATGCAATGCAACTATGCTCTCAAGCGCTACGGACTATCCATACAATCGGCACAAAAACTGCTTACCCTCGACAAACTGCCTGAAAACCTGCTTACCGAAGCCCATATCACCATAGCCCGTTCGGCCTATGCCCTTACCAATACCGAGCTGGCCAAGCGTGAATTTGAAGAAACCCTGAAGCTCTCGAAAAGCGAGATGGGCGCTGAAGCTAAATACATGCTGGCTCAATTCGAATACGACAACGGGAAATACGATGAATGCGAAAAATCCATTTTTGCTCTTTCCGAAAACTATGCTTCCTATGATTACTGGGTTGCCAAAGGATTCCTGCTGCTTTCGGATGTCTACCTTAAAAAAGGAAATACCTTCCAGGCAAAACAAACGCTGCAGAGCATTATCGATAACTATGAAGGCCAGGACCTGGTGAGGATTGCACGTGAAAAGCTTGCAGCGATTGGGGAATGATGTGGGATGTGGGATGTTTGATGTTTGATGTGGGATGGGGGATGTGGGATGTTTGATGTGGAATGTGGGATAGGAAGAAAAGAAGATGGAGAAAGGTTATATTAAGCAGGCCAGAGTCCGTACACATTTTTTGAAGTTGCCGATTCAGCAACTGAGTACAAATTACAAAAATTATTTTCAGGAAGGTTTACCAACTAATTTTCAAAAGCATATGATCGTTATAAGATATAAAATCGCCCTTGTTGCTTTGGCTTGTGTTGCGGTCCTGGTCACTTCGGCCACCGCCATGGCACAGGTTAAAACCTACAATGAAGAAATCACCGTGGTGGCGCCTTTCGATCCCATTATCCCGGATGCCTTCAAGATAAGCCAGAACCCTGTTGCCGATGACACCATCACGTCGGTCCCTGTCATGAATTACAATATCATGCCCAGGATTGCGAGTGTAAAACCAGTGATTGAACCCTTGCCGGCCGTTAAACTGGTTGCCGAACCGCTAAGCAAACTTTACCGCAATTATATACGGGGCGGTGCAGGAAACTATTCAGCCCTGTATGGCGAGCTATTCATGAGTTCGCTTCGCTCGAAGCAATACCTTACCTCCTTTCATCTCAAACACCAGTCGGCTGCAGGGAAAATCAGTGATTACGGCTCCCCGGTGAACAGCCGGAACGAAGCTTCATTTACCGGCACCAAATACTTCGAAGCGCATTCGCTGTCTGGCACAGCCTTTTACTCCCGCGACGGGCTTCACCTGTATGGCTATAAACCCTCCGATTTCCCTGATACCCTTATCCGGAAGGACGATACCCGCCAACGCTATTATACGGCGGGGGCTTCCGCCACTTTTGGCAGCAGTTACAAAACCACTGATAAACTGAACCACACCTTCGGATTGTCCTATTACCATATGGCAGGCCTGCACAGTGCCATTGAAAACAATGTACAATTCACCACCACCCTCGACAAGCGGTACGACCTGCTCAAACTTGGCAATGAACAGGTGCTGGGGGTTACGGCAGGCTATAACTTCCTGAACCAGCGCGATTCGCTGGGGCATATCAACAGTGGCATCATTCTGATCAATCCTTTTATCAAGGCGCAGGTGAATGAATACAGTTTCATGGCCGGCTTTAAGCTGAATATAGCCTCCGACTCGGTGACCAAAGGGCATTTATACCCTATTGCCGAAGCCAGGCTCGAACTCATCCCCGATGCACTGAAACTCTACGCGGGCATAGGAGGAGGCATGGAACGCACCTCATTGAAAAGTATCACCGAGCAGAATTTATATGTCAGCTCGGTTATACCCTGGAATTACGTGTACGATAAATTTAAAATTTATGGCGGATTCCAGAGCAACATCAGCCGGAGCTTCAACTTTAACGGCAGCATCAGCAGCAGTTCGTACGACAACTACCCCTTATTTGTAACCGATACCAGTGCTTTCCTGCTCAACAGTTTTACCGTGGTTTACGACCACATCAGCACCCTGAAATTTAAAGCCGAACTCGAATTTGTGAAGTCTGCCCGATTGCGCCTGGCCCTGAACGGCACCTACACACACTATAAAACCACCGACCAGGAATATGCCTGGTATAAACCGGAATATGAGTTTGAATTCACGGGAAGGTACGATATTCAAAGCAAGATAACCATCACGGCAAAAGCTACCGTGAATGGTCCTGTATGGGCATCCACCCCTTATGCCGATCCGAACATTGATGGCAAAGCCATCGCGTATCTGTTTTCGCCCACAAAAATCAAAGGCTGGGCCGACATCAACCTGGGTGCCGAATACCGGTTCAGCAAAGCACTTTCGTTCTGGCTTAACTGCAACAACATCACCAACAGCAAGTACTACCGATGGAATAACTATCGTTCGTACGGGCTAAATGTGCTGGGAGGAGCCAGTTATTCTTTTTAATTTCGGATGTCGGATGTCGGATTTCGGATGTGGGATGTCGGATGTATGATGTGGGATGTTTGATGTCGGATTTCGGATGTATGATGTCGGATGTATGATGTCGGATTTTTGATTTCGGATGTCGGATGTATGATGCCGGATGTATGATGTCGGATGTGGGATTTCGGATGTGGGATGTGGGATTTGAATTACAGAATTCGGTGAGAAACAAGGGCAAAAGGGAATTATCCAATATCCTTATGGTATTGACCTGGCCTGTGGAGGAAATTCAGGTACACTTTTAAAAATCCAATCTGTCTATTCTGCTTCGGGAATAACAAGTTTATGCCTGACAACAATCTTTGTTTTCCAGTTGCCTTTTAAATAATACAGGTACGAAAGCGACATGCCAATAAACCAGGCCACGGGTATGGACCACCATATGCCATCGACCCCGAAATAGCGCGACATGATCCATGCCGCCGGTATGCGGATGGCCCAGAGGGCAAACAAGGTGATAAACATGGGTATGATGGTGTCGCCGGCACCCCGCATCACCCCTCCTATCACGAACATGGCAGAGAAAAAGATATAGAAGGAACTTACAATAACCAGGTACTCGGCACCTATGGCAATTACAGCAGCATCCGCGGTGAAGAGCCCCATCAGGGATTTCCTGAAAATAATCACAAAGAGGCTGGTAAAAAGGGCCAGCGCCCCCGACATCAGGAAGGTGGCCTTGAAACCCTGCTTAACTCTATCCGGTTTGTTGGCACCCAGGTTCTGCCCTACAAAGGTAGAAAGAGCTGCACCGAAATTCATGGCAGGCATGCCTGCAAGCGAGTCCAATCGCCCGGCAGCGCTGTAGGCTGCAATAACGTCGGTACCGAAGCCATTCACAATACGGGTAACCGCCAGCATGCCCATTGAAACAAAAGTCTGCTGCAAGCCGGTGGGGAGTCCTATCATCAGGCTTTTCCGGAATATGGCCCGGTCGAACACGAGTTTCAAACTGTTGAACTTCACCACCTCATGAGTTCGGTTGAGGTAAACTACACCGGTGATAAAAGCACCTGCCTGCGCTATAACCGTGGCCCAGGCCGAGCCGGCCACCCCCCAATGGAAAACAGCCACAAAAAGCCATACCAGTACCGCGTTCATCACGGTTGAAATCACCAGGAAGTACAGGGGAGTCTTCGAATCGCCCAATCCACGCAAGACCGAACTGATGCCGTTGAACCCGAAAAAGAAAATTGTGCCGGTGAGGTAAACGTTAAAATAAGTGATCGCCTGCGGCATGACATCCTCAGGCAGGTGAATCAGCCGAAAAATGGGCCCGCTCAGGGTAATGCCCAATATGGTGACGGCTATGGAAGCAAAAAACAGGCAGATATACATGGTTTCTATGGCCCGCTTCACCATTTTCATATCCCTGGCCCCGAAGTACTGGGAGATAATAATGGTGGTTCCCATGGCTACCCCCACCACGAACGAGATCAGCATGAAAATCAGGGGAAACGAAGCGCCTACGGCTGCCAGCGCCTGTTTGCCGATATAACGGCCAACAATGATGCTGTCGACAATATTATACATCTGCTGAAACACATTGCCAATGAGCATGGGTATCGCAAATTTAAAAATAAGGCTGCCGCTGTTGCCTTCGGTAAGGTTTTTCATGTACGATTACTTATTTTACGGGTCATCACCATTCCCGCAGAAGAGGGATAGTTTTCCATTCCAAAACTATACCTCCATACGCTTTTAATTCCCAGTTGAACTATTGTATCATTTCAATTTCAGCAGGAAGCAAGGGACATGTATATGTAACCGGAAACTCCGGGCCTGAGCGCCTGATCATTCCGGCTGACAGGGGAAAAGCGGGTAACAAACCGTTCAATCTGCAGCAAGAGGCCAAAAACAATTTAGTGCCGGGTAAAATCATCCCGGAAGGTGCATACAAGAAAGGCTTTTATGAAAAGGCTTTTACGTTCACGAAAGCAAATCGGCTTTCATCTGTGCTATCATAAGGGTGCTGGTTTTCTCAGCGCGTTCAATCAGCCCGGGAAGTTTGTCTTTATCCTCACCGCCCCTGGCAATATCTTCAATAGCCTGCATCATCTGTTGTACGCCGGAAGCCCCGAAAAATGAAAAATGAGGCTTTAGTTTATGTGCCTGTTGCCTTACCGTTTCCATTTCATCCTGTTCGAATGCTTTTTTAATCATAACCAGGGAGCCGGGGGTATTGGTAACAAACATTTCAACTATCGAACGTACAAATTCCGGATCATCCGCATCGAACATTTCGAGCGAATAAAGCTTGTCTTTGTTATTTCCGTTTTCTGAATTCATGGCAGGATCCGATACATTAATTTCCGATTCACTCTTCAAATAGCGGGATAGCCGTGTTTTGAGCTCCCGCTTTGTAATAGGTTTCTGCAAATAATCATCAAAGCCTGCCGCAGAAACTATGCTCCTGATGTTATCGTCGTTATGAGCTGTGAGAGCGATTATGACATGCTTTTTGCCACTTATTTTCTGCCGGTTGCGCAGTATTACTGCAGCTTCCAACCCATTTATGCCCGGCATTTCAATGTCCATCAGTATAATACTGGGTTCCGTCTCTTCGAGACGGGCAATCAATTTATCTGCACTATCCAGGCATAAACATTCATACCCCATTTGCTTTAAATACTTCGAAAAAAGAAGACGGTCAGAATCAGAGTCTTCAACAAGTATGATCGTCCGGTTAAGGATCATTAGTCAGATGTGTTCGTTAGTGGTGCAAATGTAATGAGATTTCACTATAAAAAGCATAAATTCCTAAAAATCTGCGGATTCCTGCCTGACCAGCGCTTTAGTGGATAGCAAGCCGCAGGCTGCATCAATATCCACTCCCCTTGACGATCGGATGGTAGTAACAATTCCCTTGGCATTGAGGGCCCGCTGGAACTCCAGCAAGCGTTCCTCGTTGGTTGGAGGCAACGGCACATTGGGTACCGGGTGAAAACGGATCAGGTTGATACGGCAGCGGATTTTATTGAGCAGACGGGCCAGTTCCTTCACATGCCGCTGAGTATCGTTTAATTCGCCAAACACAATGTATTCAATAGAAACCCGACGATATTTCCCAAGGTCGAAGCGGGCAATGGTATCGATAACCTCTTTAATCGGGAACACATGCTGAACCGGCATCAGCCGGCGACGTTCCTCATCGAAGGGCGAATGCACGCTCACCGCCAGGTTGCATTTGCTTCCGCTTAGAAACATTTCCATAGCCGGCACAATGCCTATGGTTGAAACCGTGACTTTCCGGACACTCAGCCCGAATCCGTATTCTGCAGTTAATATTTCCTGGGCTTTCATCACCTCTTCGATATTATCGAAAGGTTCGCCCATGCCCATAAAAACAATATTGCTTACCTTGTCCCTTTCGGGCAGGCTGCGCAGCTGGTTAAGGATTTGCCCGGATGACAGCTGGGCCTGAAACCCCTGTTTCCCCGTGGCACAAAACAAACAGCCCATCTTGCATCCTACCTGCGACGATACGCACAATGTATTGCGCTTTTCTTCCGGGATAAAAGCTGTTTCAATAAACTTGTGGTTACTCACCGGGTAGAGGTATTTTTTAGTGCCATCAGCCGACAGCTGTACCTTTACTGAGGCAACTACTCCCAATTCGTAATGACCGGCCAGCAGCAGGCGTGCCTTCTTCGAGATATTCATCATTTCATCGTATGACTGAATATTCGTTTTGTACAACCAATAGGCTAACTGGTCAGCTACAAAAGCCGGCAATTCCAGCCTGGCTGCTATGAGTTTCAAGTCTGCCAGGGTTTTCCCCAGCAGCAGGTCTTTAGGTACAGGTAATTGTAATGCCGGCATGTATTTCAGAAATAAATTTCAGCTACCACGTTACTGAAGGGGATTCCTTTGCTGAGCAAAATATCCCGACATTCAACAACCATTTCAGCTCCGCCGCAAAGGTAGTACTTTTGATCTTCGGGCAGGTCCTCCAGTTCTTCGAGGTATTGGGTTACCCTGCCATGATAAATACCTTCGCCTTCCTGCTGCGAACAGCAACGTACATACCGTGAACCGAAATCAGGCAGCAGGCTTTCGCTGAAATAAAAAGCGTCCAAAGTCCTTGAACCATGAATGAGGATTTTGTTATCCCCCATGCCCGAACGGTACATGCTTACAAAAGGAGCTATGCCTGTGCCGGCAGCAATCCAGTAAGCCGGTTCGTCAGAGCCTGCATACGAGCCAAAGGGCACTGTGATCCAGAAAGCATCCCCGGCTTTTAAAGTTGCCAGGTTAGGCGTAAGTTTCCCTCCCGGTTTAATATTATAGAGAATGTCGATATTTTCATCGTTCCCGCCGCTGGCTATGCTGTACAGCCTGGCATCGTCAGTTGGCAGCAAGGCCACACCCAGCACCTGGCCGGCCCTGAATGTAAAATCACGTTTAAAGGATAAAAGGAAAACATTAGGCGAAATTTCAGCATTCGAGAGTATACTAACCAATTTGAATTTCACATTTGGCTTTGATTCAACTGTATTCATTATGTGTGTTTAATTATTTTTTTCAAATATTAAACGAACAAAAAGTGAATTGGTTCAAAGCACAGGACTTATAATTGAATAAGACTGGGGCAAGGGGCGAAGCTTAATAATGGATGAAAGCAGGTTATTCTATATAAATGACTCATGCTTCCCGTACAAGAAACGTTTCGGCACAAAACAGGCTGCGATGGGGCTTAGGACAAAGTCCAATCTACAATAATATGGCACCTCAAACCTTTCACTTAGCCTCACCCTGAACCTGGGCCCTGACCATAGCCATTAACAGTATGGCAGAAGAGCTACCCCTGCCAGGCTGAGGATGCTTTTGAGGGCAGGCCTGGAAACTAAAAATAAGAACAGGTTCCATGCCTGTAAAATTCCGCTTTTACAAGGATAAAGCGTACCTTTATACCCGGTACCGGCTCCTTTCCGGGAATAATTACACATGAGAAAGATGAAAAAACTAAAATCTCTGCCCGTTTTCATTATAATGATAGCTTTATTTGCAGGCCTGTTGAACGGATGCAAAAAAGACCAGACTAACAAAAAAGACCCCGTGATCAGTTGGGAAAACCCGGCAGATATTTTTTACGGAACCCTGCTGAGCGGCACTCAGCTCAACGCCACCGCCGATGTGCCGGGAACCTTTGTGTACACCCCTGCAACGGGCACCAAATTACCCGAAGGGCTGAACCAGGAACTGAGGGCCGATTTCACCCCAACGGATGCCTCGGCCTATAATACGGCAAGCAAGACCGTTAAAATTAATGTGAAGTACGGGGGAGTCAGCAGCGCTATTTTTAATCCAACCTCCACTTACGGTACCGTAACCGACATTGACGGCAATGAATATAAAACCATTGTAATCGGCACACAGACCTGGATGGCGGAGAACCTGCGCGTGGTGAGGTACCGCAACGGGGACTCCATTCCCCTGGTGACAAGCAATTCGGCATGGAAGAGTTTAACTTCCAATGGCTATTGTAATTATAAAAACATCAACAACCTCGATACCATTGCCACCATGGGACGCCTGTACAACTGGTTTACCGTATCCAACAACCGCAATATTGCTCCTGCCGGCTGGCATGTAGCTTCTGACGGGGACTGGGCTACCCTGACCACATTTCTGGGCGGTGCAGCCGTGGCAGGAGGCAAACTGAAAGAATCGGGAACTTCACATTGGAGCGCGCCTAACACCTCTGCTTCGAACAGCAGCGGCTTTACTGCCCTGCCGGGCGGAAGGCGCGAATATTCCGACGGCACTTTCCTGAACCTTACCTACGACGGTTTCTGGTGGACCAGTTCGGCCTACAATCCCGACTATTCGTGGTATTACGACCTGCATTACACCTTTGCTTCCATCGACCGTGCAAATTTCCACAAGCAATACGGATACTCGGTTCGCTGTATGAAGGATTAACATGGGTTGGCTATGCCGAAAAGCCCGACGGCAGGTTGTTTCAACTTTTGCCAGATAAAAAACCGGGACAGATATCTGATTGCTGAAAGCCCGATTTCTTGTCTCAGCCGAATTCCTGTTTCCGGTCTCTGCATCTACGGATGTATTCCCCCGGCCGATAGAATTGGCTGTTGATTCTTTCGAGCTTTTTGTTTAATTTTGTGATAACCCATAAAATGCAGTTCTGATTTCGTGATTCCCTGCCACAGAGGAACCAAGGTTGTCACAACCACCCGTCGCAACATAAAAACCGCATACTGCCTCCACGCTGAGCAGGAACGAAACCGGACTCACAACCATACACAGGAATCATGAAAACCAAGCTCATATTTCTGCCGGCAGTTTTATTCAGCCTGTTCCTTTCGGTCACTTGTACCAAGGACAACGCCCCGGGTCCCGCACCTTCTACCGACACGCTCACCGTGACTCATTCCATGAAAGGATGGGAGCTATACAGCTGGCAGGAAGGCGGAAGCTGGCATTTTTCGGTCCTTACCGGCACTAACCGCCTCAAGACCCTAGCGGAAGTAAAGTCGGAAGCCAACACCTCCGGGGTACATTTAATTACCGTGGAGGGGATAGATTTGTTAAAACAGGTACTTGGCAAATTTCCCGAAAACGAATATATTACCTGGATTGGCCAGGGCTGGCTGAAGACTTGCTGGGGCGAAAATTACGGAGACCTGCAGCTACCTCCGACACCTATGGTTGATGATGTAGCTCAGTTCTGTATTCAGAAGAAAATCAACCTACAGATGACAAGCTAAAAAGGCTGCGGCTGAGTTTAATGCGAAGGGCAAGCTATGAATGAGTGAGTAAGACTCCGGGCGATACAATGTAGGTTTCTTATTTTATGATCAGCGAAACGGCTTATTTTTAAACGGTTCAGCCCCCGAAAAGAAAGCGAAGCATCTTCAATCGGCGCATAGGATATCGAATACGCTCATTTACATCTGCCTTAATACTCCAACGGTGGTTATATTATGGATAAATATTTACTTTTCGGGATTTTGAGTCTGCCCCTGCTTGCCCTGAGCCGGCGCTCTCTATTAAAGCCGGGAAGTCATGGTTTTTATCGTTTTTTCAGCTGGGAATGCATTGCCTGGCTGGCGGTATCGGTCTATCCCTTTTGGTTCAGCAAGCCTTTCAGCCCCATACAACTGATTTCGTGGAGCTTACTCTTTGTGTCGGTGTACCTGCTTATCGCCGGCCTGGTCCTGCTGAAACGCTCAGGAAAAGCCGGAAGGGAAAGGGAGGAAAAGGCGCTTTACGCCTTCGAAAAAACCACTGTACTGATTGACTCAGGCATATACCGATACATACGGCACCCGCTTTATGCCTCCTTGCTTTTTTTAAGCTGGGGCATCTGCCTGAAAAGCCCTGCTTTCACTTTATGGCTTACGGCTTTGCTTTCCTCGGTATTCCTGTATCTTACCGCCCTGGCCGATGAAAGGGAATGCATTGAATTTTTCGGTGAAAAATACCGGGAGTATATGAAACGAAGCAAGATGTTTATCCCTTTCCTGGTCTGAAGAACAAACCATTACACTATTGCTAAATCCGCTTCACGCATGCAGAAGGAAGACTACCTGATGAGGGAAATTGAAAAAACGGCCCTGGTGCTGAGGACTATACTAAACAGCCTCAAGGGCAAACGGGAAGACCTGGCTCTGAAGCAGGAAAACCCTTTTGCACAAACCAGCGAAATGCTGTTAAACGAAACCTGCTTCGACATCAATCTGTTCCTAACCCTGGATGAAGAGGCTGCCGGCCTGTATCTCAGCCAATTTAAGGGCATCAATACCGGAAACCTCGAAATGCTGGCCGAAATCATTTATCGCTGAGGGATGCCAGCGGAAAACGAACCTAGACGCGTACTGCTGGCGAAAGCACTCTGCCTGTATGAACTCTGCAACCAAAAAGATAAAACCTTTTCGCTGGAACGCGAAAGCACCATAACAAGTATAAAGGAAGAATTATAAGGTAGAAAGAAGGGTTCAAGTACACCAGTGTCTTCCGGGTTGGTCAGGCATGTCAGCCGAGGTTATGGCGTTTGGTTGCCTATGGTAAAATAAAACGAGCTGCCTTTACCTTCTTCACTTTCGGCGCGGATGGACCCGCCATGTTTTTCGACAAATTCCTTACACAGTATCAGTCCAAGGCCTGTACTGGATTCGCCTTCGGTGCCTTCGCGGCCGGTGCTGGCATCAATGCGGAACAACTTACCGGCCAGTTCAGCGTTCATTCCTATTCCTGAATCCCTTACACAAACCTCTACACTGTTTCCCGCGGCAGCTTTGGCCGTAATGAGTATTTGCCCACCCCTGGGCGTAAATTTCACTGCATTGGATAACAGGTTGCGGAGAATGGTTTTTAGTATGTTCCTATCTGTCACTACCTGCAATTCTTCAGCAATAGAATACTGTATTTCTATTCCCTTCACCCTGGCAGCCTCAAGGATCATGAGTGTGCTTTCATGCACCAGCCCGAGCAGCTCAATTTCAACGGGATGAAAGGGGATTAACCCCTGCTCCATCCGCGACCATTCCAGCAGGTTTTCGAGCAGGCGGTAAATATTGGTGGCAGAGTCCCGCATGTTAACGGCTATCCCCTGTATATCGTCGAGCGACATAGCCTTTAAATCCTCGGCCATCAGTTGGGTTAATCCCAAAAACCCGGTAAAGGGGCTGCGAAGGTCGTGGGCTATGATAGAGAAAAATTTATCCTTTTCGGCGTTGAGTTTCAGGAGTTGCTCATTCTGAAGGTTGATTTTATCTTCCATCAGTTTTTTCTCACGCAGCGCTTCTATCATTTTATTGAAACCGATAGAGAATTCCCCGAGGAAGCTTACTTTTTGTTTCAGATCGCCCCTGGCTATCTGCTGCGTTTGCCAGGTAAGGTGGAGCAGGTTCGAATGAAGTTGTTTATATTGGGTGATCACGTAGTTCTGACGAAAAGGATCGTCAGGAGGATTCACCTCGAGGTTGCCGTTGGCGATGGCGTTCAGAAAAACAGCGCCTCCGAAATACTGGCTTATAAATTCCCTGAGATTGGATAAGAATTCGTGGCAGTATTCCCGTTCCGAAAACTCCGACTCTGCCAGGCCGAGAAGCTCAGCCGCATCCTCCCTCTTACCTTCAATGAGACAGAGCAATATACGGTTCAGAACATCTACAATCCTCTCTTCTTCGCTCTGCATCCGTAATAGTTATGAATTGATCACATCAACCGAGAAACGGCAGGTACGATCGCCGGTACCCCAGCAATCAATTTCTTTCACACGGAAATCTTTGCTGGTATAAGCATGCATGATTCCGGCAATAAAACCTTCATCGTAATCGCAGAAAGCTACCCCGCTGTAAGGCAGCCCTGAGCAATCAAGGTCCTCGGACACGGTGAGCACAAACGACATTTTCCCCAGATCGGCTTTCTCGACACGGAGCACGCCTATGCCGTAATGTTCCAGTTGCTCTGCCAGGTTTGCAGTAAAACCGTCGAAGTCGAGTGACCCATCCAGTGCATTTTTACAAAACTCTTCTCCTGCCTTATAGCCGGCCTCGATAAAGAATTCGTTGGTTTTTTCGGGCCCCCAGTGCTTTTCGAGCACATCGCGCATGGTATACTGCATTAAACGATACACAGCTACATGGGTAGAGGCACCCAGGTTCGGACGACCAAGCTCAATATTGCCCAGGTCCTTCCACTCAAAATTATATTTGGGATTTATTTCCATTTTAAAATTGAAGTATGTTGAATGTAACCCGAATGCCGGGACATCATAAATAATCGGGACCCAAAGTTACACATTTTTATAAAGGCGACCCCATGTTAACCCGCGTCCTGTATTGTTAAATAATGTTTAAAAATGCCCGTTCCAGGGACCATCACCTGCGGGTTTATCTTTGCTCTTAAATTGTTTCGAATAGAAACTAAAAATAACGGCTTGCCGGACATCCAGGCTGTCAGTTTAAACCCATTGGGAACCGTATTAAACTCCTGTCCCGTATTGTTATCTGTAACAGAACTGCCTGTTCAGGGTACAGCGGAGCGGCCACGTGCATGTATAGTCTGCATGAAACCAGGTGGTCCCTGAACAGAAATAAATCAGCATCGCGAAGCCGGTGCCTTATCCCGGGCTTAATTGCGGACGGCCGTATCTTCCTGCATTTCGGTGTCCTTGCCCGGCAAGGTAAAGGTAAAGGTACTCCCCTTGCCTTCTTCGCTTTGCGCCCATATCTGTCCTCCGTGTTTTCCTACCAAATCCTTACAGATGATCAGCCCCAGGCCTGTGCTGGGTTCGCCTTCGGTGCCTTTGCGGCTGATAAATTCGCCCAGGTGGAAGAGTTCGTCAAGGATCTTTTTATTCATGCCTATGCCGTTATCGCTGACCGATATCTTCACCAGGTTTCCGGCTGAGGCTTCAGCCGAAAGGGATACTATGCCACCTTTGCGGGTAAATTTCACGGCATTCGAAATCAGGTTACGCAGTATGGATGCAAGCATCTGCTCATCGGCATAAACGTAAAGGGGATCGGGGATATTAAAATCGATGGCAACGCCTTTAATTGCAGCCGATTCCATCACGGGTTGCAGACTGCTTACAATCAGTGGCATTAATAAAGCGGGCCTGGGGTTAAAACTGGAGAGGCCCCTTTGCAGTACCGACCAATCCAGCAGGTTCTCAAGCAGACGGAAAAGGTTGGTGGCGGAGTTTCTCATAGTGAGGGCGATGAGTTGAATTTCATCGAGCCTCAACGAAGGAAGGTCTTCCACCATCATACGGGTAAATCCCAGGAAAGCATTGAACGGGCTTCGAAGGTCGTGGGCTATAATGGAGAAAAACTTATCCTTCTCTGCGTTAAGCTTAAAGAGTTGTTCGTTTATAACGATCAATTCGGCTTCAGCCCGTTTTCGTCTGGTGATTTCCTGCCCCTGGGCGATGGTGGCCACAGGGGTAAGCCCGTCGGGCTCAAAAATAGTAGCCGAATTCCAAAGTACGGTTCCTATGGATCCGCTGCTATGCCGGATTTCGATTTCCACAGTTTCCCAGCGTTCCCCGGTAAGGGTATTCCGGATGAGTTGCATTGTCTTTTCGGCCAGTTCGGGCGGAAAGAGAATTTCGAGCGACTGCCCCAGCACTTCGGCTTCGCTCAGCCCGGTGATGGATTCGAAGGCATGGTTAAAACGGGTGATGCGGAATTGCGGATCCCATACAATGATGGGGGCGTTGGAATGGTTAATCAGGTTTTCGAGATAATCGTTGGTCTTGCGCAGGGCCTCTTCGGCCTGCTTGCGTTCGGTGATATCCTGTCCCTGGGCGATGGTGGCAATGGGTGTAAAGCCATCGGCCGCAAACAGGGTAGCCGAATTCCACAGCACCGTTCGTACCGACTGGTCGAGATGAAGGATTTTAATTTCCACGGTTTCCCATCGTTCGCCGGTGAGAGTGTTGCGGATGAGTTGCATCGAATGGCCGGACAGTTCGGGCGGGAAGAGGATTTCGAGCGATTGCCCGAGGACTTCTGCTTCGGTGCGTCCGGTCAGGGATTCGAAGGCATGGTTAAAGCGGGTAATCCGGAATAGCGGATCCCAGACTATGATGGGGGCATTGGCGTGATTAATCAGGTTTTCGAGGTAATCGTTGGCTTCGCGTAATTCTTCCTCCACTTTTTTACGTTCACTGATATCGATAAAGGAACATACAATCTGCCTTACGCTTCCATCGGCATTTAACTGGGGTTCGGCATCTACCAGAAGCCAAATGCGGTCGGCGGAAGCCGGACGATACACGCCCATGATCACGTTGCGGACCGAATTGCGGCTTGCGATGGCCTGGGGTACAGGGTGAGTAGGGCCTGGAAAGGGCGAACCATCTTCGTGGATGACGTTCCAATCGGGGTCGAAAGAAGTTTTACCCAGGAGCTGGGATTCGGTGATACCCAGGAACTCCAGTGCCTTGGGATTGCTCAGCAGGATTTCGGCCCCGGGGCCTTGCAAAAGCACTCCCACCGGCATATCCTGCACCAGGTTCCTGAATTTCTGTTCACTTTCCATCAGTTCCTCTTCCACACACTTTCGCTGGCTGATGTCCTGCCCCTGGGCAATAGTGGCAATGGGCGTATACCCATCCGCCGCAAACAGAGTGGCCGAATTCCATAGCACCGTTCGTATAGTTCCGTCGCGGTGGCATATGCCCAGCTCGACCGTTTCGAGGCGTTCGCCCGAGAGGGTATTCTGAATAAGCGCCATGGAATGCTTAACCTTTGCAGGAGGAAAAAGGATCTTGAGTGATTTCCCCAGCACTTCGGCCTCGCTGCGCCCGGTGAGCAGTTCGAATGCATGATTGAATCGGGTGATGCAGAGTTTCGCATCCCATACGATGATGGGAGCGTTGGCGTGATTGATCAGGTTTTCGAGATAGTCATTGGTTTCGCGTAATCCTTCCTCGGCACGTTTGCGCTCGGTGATATCCCTGAAATTGATGACAATGGCTTCCACGTTAGGGTCGGCAAGCAAATTGGTGAAGATACTTTCGACCCATTTCCAGTTGCCGGCTTTATCATGAAACCTGTATTGCAGGATAGGCACATACGAGGGGTCGACAAGTGTGGCCGACAAATCCGACAGCACTTTGTACAGATCGTCGGGGTGAGTATAATCGGAGGGATTTCCTTCGAATTTCTCATTAAGTTCGTATCCGAAAATGTTCCTGGCTGCCGGGCTCATAAACTTGAACAAGCCTGCTTCATCCAGCAGTACAATTCCATCAGGAGCCTTTTCGATGATGGTCTGGTAATGCCGGGCTATCTTTTTAATCTCTTCTTCGGCCCGTTTACTTTCGGTAATATTTTTAAAGATAGTGGCAAAACTGCCCTTGTAAGGACTATATACTGATATGGAAAAATACTTTTCCAGGGGAGGAAAATAAGTTTCAAACACCCTTGGCGTTCCGGTGATGGCTACCTCCGCATAGATATCGAGGTAAGGAGGCTCGTCTACACCATAGGCTTCCCTGCTGGTTTTTCCTATCACGCTTCCGCGGGGGATGCCAAGCTGCACTTCGAAGGCAGGATTTGTTTCGATAATGATATAATCTTCGGGCTGTCCATGGGCATCGTACACGAGTTCATGAAGAGCAGCACCTTCACTCATGTGAATATACAGAGAGTGGAATTTTTCTTCGCTGAGAATAATTTCCTGCTGGGAAATAAACTTTTCAGTAACATCCGAAAACACCAGTACCATCCCGCTTATGTTCCCGTCCTTATCCCTGATGGCTGAGGCGGAATAGGCAACATGGTATTCCATCCCTTTTTTTGAAAGCAGTATGCATTGATTCGTCAACCCACCTTCAGAGCCCTTTAATGGCAATATTTTTAAAGGATCGGAAACCATGACCCTGGTATCGGCATCCATAATCCTGAAGATGGCATGCAAGGGCTTCCCTATGGCTTTAGCCCGTGTACAACCGCAAAACCGTTCAGCCACGGGATTCATTAATACGATGTAGCCGTTCTGATCCGTTGAAATCACACCATCCCCTATGGAATGGAGTGTGACATAGAGGGCGTCTTCACTCTTGCGCAGCAGTTCGGTGGCTTTCTGCTGTTCAGCCATTTGTATTTTCAACTGAAGATTGGCATAAGCTTTCTCCGAAAGCTCATTGGCAAAGGCAAACAGCATGTCCGACACTTTCCGGAACTGTTCGGTCGGCATAATGGGGACTTCAGCGTAAGCTTCCATAAACACCTCCTTGTCGGCCCCTATGGTATCGGCATATTGTAATAGTCGTTGTTCATCCACCTGCTCATTCCTCACCTGCCCGATCAGCCAGTTGGCTATATGTTCCTCTCCCACCGTAATGCTGGCTCCGGCATCCCATAAACCTCCGCTCAGGCAGGCTTGAACCAGCGGGCCGGATGGATGATGACGGCCCAGGGCCGCATCGGATGCAAAACAGCGCTCCCGTCCCTTATCGGTCTTACGTATAATATCATTACATAAACGGCAAAAATTACTGGGGCGGGTTATGGGTGTCCCATCAGGATAGGTGATTATCGAAGCCACCCCGGTAGCATCCGAAAACAAATCCTGCATCTTCTGAATTTCGGCCAGATTAAAGATATCTTCAAACCGGATAGCAATGTCAGGTTCCTGAAGTGTCTTGGCATGATCGGTGGCAGGGTTTTTCTTCAAGGGCGTTTTTCTTTTGAAGGGTTAAAAATATACATTTAAGTCTGGTATTCTGTAGTTTATTTTGGCATAAAGCAAACCGTACCCTCTCAACCCTAAAATCCGCTGCTCTTTCTCTGTTTTGGTGATCTGCTTCAGGACAAGGCCATCCCGTGAATCCGATCGATCCACTCCTTGTCGCCCCTCGCCTCCTCGCCTCCTCGCCTCCTCGCCTTGTCGCCTTGTCGCCCCGCCCCTTGTCCCCTTTTCCTCCTGTCCCCTTGTCCCCAATCAATCCCCTCAATCCCCTCAATCCCCTCAATCCCCTCAATCCCCTCAATCCCCTCAATCCCCTCAATCCCCTAAACCCTCCCCAGCAGGCAATATTTATGAATCATGTCTTTCAGGAGTGCAATATTCAATGGCTTTGAAATATAATCGCTACAGCCTGCTGCTTTTGCATTTTCGCTGTCGCCGGTGAGCCCGAAAGCCGTTTGCGCAATGATAACCACATTTTTATTAAACTGCCGTATCCGCCGGGTGGCTTCATAGCCATCCATTTCAGGCATTTTAACATCCATCATGATGAGGTCGATGTCGGAATGGCTACGGCAGGCCTCCAGCGCCTCGAGTCCGTTATGAGCCACGAGCACCTCGTTGCTGAACGTCCTGACGGCCAGGGTAATCAGCATTTCGGATGTTTCGTCGTCCTCTGCAATCAATATTTTCAGTTTCTTATCCGGGCTTGTTGATTCAGTGAGCGCGACTGCTTTTTCAAGGGCAGGGGTCTCGGCCGCTTTGGTATTCCCGGCGAGTGTAAAGTGAAATTCCGAACCTTTTCCGGGTACCGAATCAGCCCATATTTTACCTCCATGCCGCTCGACAAAATCTTTACACAGCAGCAGTCCCAGGCCGGTGCTGGGTTCGCCATCTGTCCCTTTACGGAGTATATGTTCATTCAGGCTGAACAACTTATCGAGTATGTTTTGGCTCATCCCTATACCCGTATCGCGGACTGATATTTCGACCGCGTTGCCGGGCACGGACCTGGCCCTTATAGTAATGACACCCTCTTTGGGTGTGAACTTGATGGCGTTAAACACCAGGTTGCGCATCAGGCTTTCGAACATAGGGGCATCGGCCGTGACTCCCAGCATTTCAGGAATATCCAGCACGATACGGATTCTCTTTTTTTCGGCCACATCATGCAGCAGTTCAATGCCCGGGGCTATTACATCCTTAACCAGGAAGGCTTCAGGGGTAAAGCTGCCCAGGCCACGCTGCAAACGCGACCATTCGAGCAGGTTTTCGAGCAGCTGAAAAAGCATGGTTGCCGATTTTCGCATGCTGGAAGCGATTTTCTGTAGCTCGTCGAGGGTAAAGGTCGACAGTTCCTCTTCCATCATACGGGTGAAGCCGAGGAAGGCGTTGAAAGGACCGCGCAGGTCGTGGGCTATGATCGAAAAGTACTTGTCTTTTTCGGCGTTGAGTTTTTGGAGTTCTTCATTCTGACCGCTAAGAATTAGTTCGGATTGCTTCAGGTGGGTGATATCAAGGCAATGACCAATGTAGCCGATACATTCCCCCTGGCTGGAATAACGAGGGCAGCCATCGTTCTGCATCCAGCGGTATTCATTGTCGTAACGCCTCAACCTGAATTCCATACTGAATTTCTCGAGCCGGTCGAAAGCCCCTGTATAAACTGCCCAGCAACCAGGAAGATCATCGGGGTGAACGCTTTCGGTCCAGCCCATTCCCATTTCCTGTTCCACTGTCCGCCCGGTAAATTCGAGCCATACCCGGTTAAAATAATTGAAAAGCTTATCCATTCCCGATGCCCATACCAGGGTAAGGCCGGAGTCGGCCAGGGTTTTATAGTTCTGTTCACTTTCACGCAGGGCTGCTTCTGCCTGCCGGCGTGATCTTTTCCCGGCGGCATCATCCAGTGCCCGCTGTATGGCCAGGGGCAGCCTACCAATCCGGTCCTTGATCACATAATCCTCGGCACCTAATTTAAGCAGTTCTATAGCCGTTTCCTCCCCTATTAATCCGGACACGCATATAAAGGGAACATCCGGGCATATTTCGTTACTGATCTGCAGGGCTGAAAATACATCAAATCCCGGTAATTTAAAATCAGCCAATATCATATCCGGAACATGGGAGCGGAGAGATTCGGTGAATTCGTGTTCTTTCTCAACACGCGACATGTCCAGTGCAAAACCAGCATCCGTAAGCTGTTCACGGATCATCTCGTAGTCATATACGGAATCTTCGAGCGAGAGAACATTCAGTTTTTTACGGGTATCCATTTTATGGTTGGCATTAAATTATTACCTGGGTTTTCTTGTTTCCATACCCCCTAACAACTAAGTAATTTATCCGGAAGCTGTGTTAAATTATGAGCTTACGAGCCACCCCAAACCTCCCGATAAATCGGGACAGGCTCCAAAGGGGCTTATGAAGACGAGCCATTTCAGGACCAAACATATTTATTATTACTCCCTTTCCTCGCCCTGTCGCCCCTTCTCCGTGTCGCCCCTTCTCCTTGTCCCCTTGTCTCTCAATCAATCCCATCAATCTCCTCAATCTCTTCAATCCTAGCCTTGTCGCCTTGTCGCCTTGTCTCTCAATCAATCCCATCAATCCCATCAATCCACTCCTTGACGCCTCAAAAACCTCATCCCCTCCCTTCTCACCTCATCCGCCCTTCGGGCACCTTCTCCTGTAGGAGAAGGAAAGCGGTATAATTTATTTTATGGAGAAGGGCGATCACTTGTGCATCTATTTAACTCTTTAGCATGAAAGTGAATGTCGTTCTAACTTTATTTTGCACACCCTCTCATGCTTTTTTCTATAAGTTCTTACTTTGTCGCCAGTCAATCCCATCAATCTCATCAATCCCGTCAATCTCCTCAGTCCTCGCCTTGCCGCCCCTTCTCCCGGTCGCCTTGTCTCTCATTCAATCCCATCAATCCCCTCAATCTCCTCAATCCTCGCCTTGTCGCCCCTTCTCCCGGTCGCCTTGTCTCTCATTCAATCCCATCAATCTCATCAATCTCATCAATC
>CAIPFN010000340.1 GCA_903864265.1 uncultured Bacteroidales bacterium
ATCAGATTATATACACTTGAGTCCGGACTCCATTTATTTCTTGCCATTGACCCGCAGACTCCGTTCGCGGAACCCTTACCTGGGTTCAGGGGAGAAGTACAGCCATCAGGCCTGGCAACCTTGATTTATAGGGAAATAAAGACTTCAGCGTATTTATGAACTGAGCAAGTGCCTGAATTTATTAAGGTGAAACAGGCATTTCCATCGGTAAAACCTAAAATCCTTCATTTGCATTACTTCAGCGGGTAATTCTACTGCTTCATCGATTGAGTTTTATTCAGGCGGAATTAGTATTTAAATTTGTTTATCCTAATTTACCCGCTTGTTTAATCCAGCCTTTTGATGTTTAAATCATACCTGAATCCCATTTTACGCTTATTCTCTGTGTCCGCTAAGCTGTTAATACCTGTGCTCCTGGCATGTTCTATTTTCCCCTTACAGGCTAGTGCCTTTACACAGAGGATGGATTCGGCTTCACTGGCAAGGAAATCCATACAGGCTGTGCGCATCACAACACCGCCTAAAATTGACGGGGTGATGAATGAGCCCTTCTGGCAGAGCATGCCCGTAGCTACTGATTTTGCGGAATATTCGCCGCGTAACGGATCCATTCCTTCCTATGCCACTGAAATCCGGTTTGCCTACGACGATGTGGCACTCTACATTTTTGCTACCATGCATGACCCTCATCCCGACAGCATCTGCAAGGAGTTGGGCCGGCGCGACCAGATCGAGGAATTATTTACCGATTATATTTCTTTCGATATTTTACCATACAACGATGGTTTGAATATGTATGAGTTTAAAGTCAGCCCGGCAGGACTGCAGAATGATTGCAAATATTCGGCTATCGGACAAGACGTTACCTGGGATGCCGTATGGGAAAGTGCAGCCGTGATTAACAAGGAGAGCTGGACAGTGGAAGTAAAGCTGCCTTACTCAGCCTTACGGTTTCCCAAAATTGAAAAACAGCTGTGGGGCATCAATATGTGGCGAAACCTGCGCCGCACACAGGAATGGTCCACATGGTCGTACGTGGATAATAAAACCCAGAATATCTTTAAATATTACGGAACACTAACAGGGATCGAAAATGTAAATCCACCGAGACGACTGTCGTTTTCGCCTTATATTGCCGGGTATACCGAAAAAAACCCGGAAAGTAAAAACTGGCAATACTCACTTCGTGGCGGAATGGACCTGAGATATGGACTGAACGAGGCCTATACCCTCGATATGATGCTTATTCCCGATTTTGGACAGGTACAATCGGATGATGTTATTCTTAACCTCACTCCTTTCGAGGTGCGATATAACGAAAAACGGCAGTTCTTCACCGAGGCAACCGAACTGTTCGACAAATGCGAAATCTTCTATTCGCGCAGGGTAGGAGGGACTCCTCAAAACTATTCGGCCCCATACAACAGTGCCGGGGCCAACGAAAAAGTCCTGTCCAACCCCGATATGACACGCATCATCAATGCGACAAAACTCTCAGGCCGCAACTCAAAGGGATTAGGGATAGGCTTTTTTAATGCCATGACCACCAATACCTTTGGAATACTCGAAAACACCGAAGTGAATTCGACACGTAAAGTCATGACTCAGCCCTTTACCAACTACAATGTTTCCGTTATTGATCAAAATCTGAAAAACAACTCCTACATTACCTTTATCAATACCAATTACTGGACTCCATCAAGCCGGTATTCGGCCAATGTAAGCGGGGTGGAATCGAAACTGAGCAATAAAAGCAACAAATTCAGTTTTATTGGCAGACTAAATGTGAGCCAGAAATATTACAGCGGCGATTCCTCCGGATTTGGACAGCAGTACCTGCTGGTAGTCGAAAAACAAAGCGGGAAGTTTCAATATCAGCTTTTACGCCAGGAAACAGGAGCAACCTACGATCCGAATGAGATGGGGTATCTGATCCGAAACAATGAGGCTGTGAACCGGCTTCGGCTTTCATACAATATTATGGATCCGGTATGGAAAATCAGGAACTCGCAGACCGAACTCTTTATTCAATATACCACCCTGGTTAAACCAGGCAACTATACGGAGCTGATGTTCGATTTGAGTAACTCCACCTCTTTTCAAAACTTCTGGAATAACTACCTTGAAATTGCTGTCAGACCTCTCGGGACTGACGACCATTATGAATCCCGAACCTGGGGACTGGTTTACAAGCGACCTGCAGGCTATGATCTTGTATGGAATTTGGGTTCCGACAA
>CAIPFN010000341.1 GCA_903864265.1 uncultured Bacteroidales bacterium
CGATAAAGGTGAACGTACGGTCTGTTCCGAAGATATTGCTGCCATGTTCTGCCTGGTTACTGTGCAGAGCCTTCTGTGAAAGCCCGATTATGAGCGAGAACAACGTAATCACAGTTATTTCAATCAGTTGCCCGGGCACTATGTCGAAGATCTTTTCCATAGGATGAAATTTAAAATCTTTGATATACGGATTGGACCAGATGTAAATATACTGAATAATCAGCCTAAAACTGTCATTTCTTCATAAGAATGTACTTCACGGATGAAGGTATAATTGCTTAATTCATAATCAATCCGGCAACAGAAATGGTCCAATCCGTTCGTAATCACAAAATAATTTACTTTCAGCTGCATATTATATCGGGCAGCCTGGTCGTAGGCTTTTTCGGAAACACTGACGGAGGGAGCCTTACATTCCACCAGCAGTACCGGGTTTCCGGCACGGGCAAAAACAGCGATATCAAACCTTTTTACCAGGCCATTCAGCAGTAGCCTCTTTTCTACTCCTATCATGCTTTCGGGAACCGATTTTACCTCGGTCAGGTAGTGAATCATATGCTGCCTCACCCATTCTTCCGGTGTAAGGCGGACAAACTTCCTGCGGACCCGGTCGAATATTGTTTTCTGATCACCGGTTCCGGCAATTCTGAACCGGAATTCAGGGAAATTCAGAATTTGCATGGTTTCCATTGTGTATCACTGAAAGAGGTGAGAGCTGAGGATGGTATTATCCGGGTCCTGATAATTAGTAACATTGCTCATCAGCTATGCAAAGATGCTTGAAAAAATCTAAATTTGCTTTTTTTTACCGCTTATTTCTAACGCATGAGAACAAAGAAAGAGATTGTAAACAACTGGTTACCCCGATATACCGGTACCCCGGTTGAAGAGTTCGGTGAGTATATTCTGCTTGTCAATTTTTCGGCCTACCTTGATGTTTTTGCCCAGATTAATAATGTGGAAATCAAAGGGGTGGGTCGTTCAATGCCCAGCGCTACCGCTGGCAATATCACCATGATCAAGTTTGGGATGGGCAGTGCCAATGCTGCTACGGTCATGGACCTGCTCAGTGCCTGCAACCCAAAGGCAGCCCTGTTCCTTGGGAAATGCGGCGGACTCAAGCATATAAGTCAGCTGGGCGATTATATCCTGCCTATTGCTGCCATCCGTGGGGAAGGTACTTCCGATGATTATTTCCCGCCCGAAATTCCGGCTCTGCCAGCTTTTAATCTTCAAAAAGCTATTTCAACCTCTATCAGGGAAAAGGGCCGCGATTACTGGACAGGGACCGTATACACCACCAACCGCAGGGTTTGGGAACATGATAACGAATTTAAAAAATACCTGCGTGATACCCGGGCCATAGCCATCGACCTGGAAACCGCCACCATTTTCATGGTCGGATTTGCCAATGAAATCCCAACCGGAGCATTACTGCTGGTTTCCGATCAGCCTATGATTTCATCAGGAGTAAAAACCGAACAAAGCGACAAACTGGTTACAGAGAAATTCATGATTGAACATGTGAGCATAGGTATAGAATCGCTTCAGCAATTGATTGAAAAACGGCTCACCGTGAAACATCTTAAGTTCTGAAAATACACTAATAAGGTTCTGTCGATTTACAATACCGGAATAACGAATCCGGGTTCCCCATGTAAGAACCGGGAGTTTTCTAAAAAATGATCCCTGGTCTTGAAATTTGGTTGCAACGCAACCCGAACCCTTCCGGTTTAACCAGTCATTATTAAATCCGTACCTGGCAA
>CAIPFN010000342.1 GCA_903864265.1 uncultured Bacteroidales bacterium
ATATGAATGTCATGCACCATCGGAGACAGTCTGATGAACGAGAAGATATCTTCCGTGACTACAAATGGAATCTTACAAAGGAAACCCCTTTGCCTAAGGAGAGATACCTCAATCTCCGCGCTTGTACAAACTATACCATCACCGCTCGCCGCTCCCGAAAATAATTCCCTCCCTTCCCCTCGCATACATCTAAAAAAATCTATATTTGTAGCTGTCATATTTAATCGTTTATTTATCTCTTTTATGCAAACCGAAATCTACAAGCCGAAAAACCATATACGCATGGTCACGGCCGCCGCCTTATTCGACGGACACGATGCCGCCATCAACATCATGAGGCGTATACTGCAAAGCACAGGCGTGGAGGTGATCCACCTGGGCCACGACCGGCAGGTACAGGAAATAGTGGATTGCGCCATTCAGGAGGACGTTCAGGCTATCGCCATCACCTCCTACCAGGGCGGGCATATGGAGTATTTCAAATACATGCACGACCTGCTCAGCGAACAGGGCTGCGGGCATATTAAAATCTTCGGCGGGGGCGGGGGCGTAATCCTCCCCAACGAAATTGACGAACTGCTGGCCTATGGCATCACCCGCATCTACTCCCCCGACGACGGCCGGCATATGGGCCTTCAGGGCATGATCAACGAGGTGGTGATGCTGTCGGATTTCCCTACCGGCAAGGACCTGAACGTGACCAAAGCTGATATTCTCGCGGGCGACTACCACGCCATAGCACAGCTGATATCGGCAGCCGAAAACCACCATGCGGAAGTAAAAAGCCTGCTTTCGGAATTAAAGGAAAGCTGTGCCGGCAGCAGAACACCCGTGCTGGGCATGACCGGCACCGGCGGCGCCGGCAAATCGTCGCTGGTGGATGAACTGGTGCGCCGCTTCCTGGCCGACTTCCCAGCCAAAACCCTGGCCATTATCTCGGTCGACCCCTCGAAACGCAAAACCGGCGGCGCCCTGCTGGGCGACCGCATACGCATGAATGCCATCAACACCCCCAGGGTGTATATGCGCTCCCTGGCTACCCGACAGGCTAACCTGGCGCTGTCAAAACATATAGCCGAAGCCCTGTGCATCGTTAAAAATGCCGGTTTCGACCTGGTGATTCTCGAAACTTCGGGCATTGGGCAGTCGGACACCGAGATAGTCGACTACTGCGATGTGAGCATGTACGTGATGACACCCGAATACGGGGCCGCCACCCAACTCGAGAAGATCGATATGCTGGATTATGCCGACCTGGTAGCCCTCAACAAATCGGATAAGCGGGGCGCCCAGGATGCCCTGCGCGATGTGCGCAAGCAGTTTGCCCGCAACCGAATGCTCTTTGCCACCGATCCCGAAAAACTGCCCGTGTTCGCCACTATGGCCTCCCAGTTTAACGATCATGGCGTGAACCTGCTGTACGCCGAACTCATTCAAACCCTCAACGCCAAAACAACGGCGGCTTTCGATTCCCGTTTCGTGATGGCCACCGATATGGATCAGCCTGCAGGCATCATCCCGCCCCGCCGGGTCCGCTACCTGGGCGAAATTGCCGACAGCGTGCGCGGCTATAACCAATGGTCGGCCGAACAGGCCGCCATAGCCTCCCGCCTTTATGGTCTGCATATCGCCATAGGTGAGCTGAACCCCGATAGCCGGCCCGCCGAAGGCCTGCCTGCAGCCCCTTCGCTCCCGGCCCTGACACCTGAACTGAAGAAACGCTTTAAAGAACTTCAGAAGTCCCTGGCCCCCGAATCGCAAAAGCTCCTCGACACCTGGCAGCACCGCCTCAAGGAACTGAAAAAAGATACCTATACCTACCTGGTCAGGGGCAGGGAAGTGAAAGTGCTCACGTACACCGAGTCGATGTCGCACCTGCGCATACCCAAGATCGCCATGCCCCGCTACAACGACTGGGGCGACATACTGCGCTGGTGCCTGCGCGAAAATGTGCCGGGCGAATTCCCCTACGCCGCCGGACTGTATCCTTTTAAACGCGAGAACGAAGACCCTACCCGCATGTTTGCTGGCGAAGGCGGTCCCGAACGTACCAACAAACGCTTTCATTACGTTTCACTGGGCATGCCGGCCAAAAGACTATCCACGGCCTTCGATTCGGTAACCCTGTATGGCGCCGACCCGGGACTGCGGCCCGATATCTACGGGAAAATCGGCAATGCGGGCGTTTCGGTGGCCTGCCTCGACGATGCCAAGAAACTGTACTCGGGCTTTAACCTCTGCGACCCGGCCACCTCCGTTTCCATGACTATCAACGGCCCGGCCCCTGCCATGCTCGGATTCTTTATGAATACCGCCATCGACCAGCAATGCGAGTTGTATATACGTCAGCAAGGCCTGGAAGATGAAACCGCCAAAATTACCGGGGCCCTCTACCGTCAGCGGGGCTCGAAGCGGCCTTCGTACCAGGGCCATCTGCCCGAAGGCAACGACGGGCTCGGGCTGATGCTGCTGGGCATCACCGGCGACCAGGTGCTGCCCGAAGAGGTGTACCGGAAAATAAAATCCGACACCATTGCCAACGTGCGTGGCACCGTGCAGGCCGATATTTTAAAGGAGGACCAGGCCCAGAACACCTGCATCTTCAGCACCGACTTTGCCCTGAGGCTGATGGGCGACGTGCAGCAGTATTTTATCGAAAACAAGGTCCGGAACTTTTACTCGGTATCCATTTCGGGCTATCATATTGCCGAGGCCGGCGCCAATCCCATCACCCAGCTGGCTTTCACCCTCGCCAACGGCTTTACCTACGTGGAATATTATGCGTCGAGAGGAATGGATATCGACAAATTTGCGCCTAACCTCTCGTTTTTCTTTTCCAATGGCATTGATCCCGAATATTCGGTTCTGGGCAGGGTGGCACGGCTCATCTGGGCCAAGGCCATGAAAGGCCTGTACAAAGCCGGTCCCCGTTCGCAGATGCTGAAATACCATATACAAACCTCCGGGCGTTCGCTTCATGCCCAGGAAATCGATTTCAACGACATACGCACCACCCTGCAGGCCCTGTATGCCGTGTACGACAACTGCAACTCCCTGCATACCAATGCCTACGACGAAGCCATCACCACCCCTACCGAGGAATCGGTACGCCGTGCCATCGCCATACAGATGATCATCAACAACGAGCTGGGGCTGACCAAAAACCAGAACCCGCTACAGGGATCCTTTATTATCGAGGAGCTTACCGACCTGGTGGAGGAAGCCGTGCTGGCCGAATTCGACCGCATCAACGAACGCGGAGGGGTGCTGGGTGCCATGGAGACCATGTACCAGAGGGGGAAAATACAGGAGGAGTCGCTGTACTATGAGCACCTGAAACATACCGGCGAACTTCCTATCATGGGCGTTAACACCTTCCTTTCGGCTAAGGGATCGCCTACCATCATACCCGAACAGGTGATACGGGCCACCAAAGCCGAGCAGGAATACCAGATCGGCATGCTGGAACAGCTGCACCTCACCTGGCAGGCCGAAAGCAGGGAGCGGCTGACGCTTCTGCGGCAGCATGCCCTGCAGGGCGGTAACCTGTTTGAAGCCCTGATGGAAGCCACAAAATATTGCTCGCTGGGACAGATCACCCAATCCTTATTCGAGGTGGGAGGACAGTACAGGCGGAATATGTAAGGTCAATGAGGTCATAGTGCAAAAGGGGAGTGAATAATGACAAACAGACCGTTTATTCGTTCGGTTCTGGACTGATGGTTAATGCCCTACGGGCAATAATATTGTTTCTTGTTATCTTTCTATTGAAATGGAAGCCCTACGGGCTATTGCAGCGTGGGGCTATTCCATTTCTTTGGTTTCTGTTGTACTGTTTGAAATCGGTTGCGATGGGCTTATTGCCCGTAGGGCATAAATTTCAATAGAAAATCATTTCCATGTTCCGCGTATTTCCCTGAGGGAATTAACCATTTCAGTTATTCAATACGTTTATAAACGTACTTTTCGTCATATACAATACCGAAGGCCTTTAAAAATGCAATATATTCATCATAAAATGTTTGTTTAGCATGGTGTTTCTTTTGATTTTCAATATATCTGGCTACGGTTGGTATTTGTGATTTACCATATGAAAAGGCACCGAATCCTTCCTGCCATGAAAATTTACCTGTGCAAAGCTTATTATCATTAATCCATATTGAAGAACTACGTTTGATATGAAACATTAAATCGGACGGTGCTTGTTTTGGATTCATGCTTATTAGCGCATGGATATGGTCCGGCATTCCATTTATCGAAAACAACTTATTTTCGTGTTCTTTTGCTATCCCACCAATGTATGCATAAAGATTAGATTCCCAATCTTCATGAATTAATGAGGCTCTGTTTTGAACAGCGAATATATATTGAATGTAAATCTGGGTGTATGTGTTAGCCATTGTATGTTTTTTTAAAATTGAATCTCAATTCATTGCAGCTATCAAATTTAAAGAAATAATTACTATTCCTGCATTTTTTATAGAGGTTTGTTAATGCCCTAAGGGCAATAAAATCGGTTTTTATTTTCTTTCTATTGGAATTGAAGCTATAAGGGCTAGGGCAGCGTGGGGCTATTCCCTTTCGTTGGTTAGTGTTGTCCGGTTTGAAATCGGTTTCGACGGGCATCTTGCCCGTAGGGCATAAATGTCAATAGAAAATCATTCCCATATTCCGGTATATCCCGTAGGGAATCAACAGCCTTTAGCCCTGTTTTCCATCCGTTTCGGGATCAGATTGTTAATGCCCTACGGGCAATAAAATTGGTTATTATTGTCTTTCTATTGATATTGAAGCCATACGGGCTAGGCAGCGTGGGGCTATTCCCTTTCGTTGGTTAGTGTTGTCCGGTTTGAAATCGGTTTCGACGGGCTTATTGCCCGTAGGGCATAAATTTCAATAGAAAATCATTCCCATATTCCGGTATTTCCCGTAGGGAATCAACAGCCTTTAGCCCTGCTTTCCATCCGTTTCGGGATCAGATTGTATATGCCCTACGGGCAATAATATTGTTTCTTGTTATCTTTCTATTGATATTGAAGCCCTACGGGCTAGGGCAGCGTGTGGCTATTCCATTTCTTTGGTTTCTGTTGTACTGTTTGAAATCGGTTTCGACGGGTATCTTGCCCGTACGGCATAAATTTCAATTGAGACCCCATTTTCATCAAAGACCTGGGCTAAACCAAAGAAAGGAGCAGTGCACTGCCATGTTTGTAATTGTTCGTTGAATCTGCGCACGAACGGTGTTTTTCAGCAGCCCTTTAATAATTTGTGATGCCGCAAGACTGCCGGGCACTCATCCGGTGAAATCCGCGGAGGGATACCTCGGATAGGATCAATTTGGAGTAACTAACGATATCTTTTGAACGATTAAAGACCTGGCCTATTCCCTTTTTACAATACAAACCGGATATTCACCCGGCTCCAGGTCTTCTTGAAGTTGTTAGCTCCCTGCCAAAACCTGTACAGGCAATGAACAAAAACATAGGCATGCTGTTAGTTGCTTCTATAAATTATGGCGGTACCCATTTTAGTATGGCACAAGGCATAATTCCACTTGTAGGCTAAAAAACAGCTGCTCCCCGAAATTTATTGGTTTGGTACAGTTCCCGCATAGCCGGGGCTGAAAGCTCTGTATTCCAAACGGGTTCTGCTAAAAATATCAGGCAGCACCGCTCGTAGCTCTTAGTACGATTTACAAAGTGCATGCATTTTCATTCTGCTTAATAACCCTAAAAACATTCCAGATGGAGCTTCTCAACATTACAGCATCGCCCAGAGGCGACAGGTCAAGAACATTGAATGTATCAACTGAATTTCTGAATACCCTGAAAGGGAAATATCCCGGACTGATTGTCAGGGACCTCGATCTTTTTAAGGAGAATCTGCCTGAAGTTTTAGGCGGGTCAGTAGATGCCAAATACGCGTTTATGAGCGGAGGCGTTCCGGAGGAAGATTCGATGAAATCATGGAATGAGATAGCGCGTTATTCGAAAGAATTTCTGGCTGCTGATATCTACCTGATCTCCTCGCCCATGTGGAATTTCACCATCCCCTACAAGTTGAAACAATATATTGATATCATCATGCAGGCCGGCATACTGTTTAGCTTTACGGTTAACGGGGTGGAAGGCCTGGCGAAGAACAAGAAAATGATTTGCGTTACTTCCAGGGGAAACGACTACAGCAACGGAAGCGGCATGAATGAATTTGACTTACAGGAACCTTACCTGCGAACCGTATTCGGCTTTACGGGCATCACCGATATCAGCTTTATCAATGCCCAGCCCATGGACTTTACGCCTGATATTACCTCTGCCAGTCTCGAAAAAGCCAAAGCTGAGGCCCGTACACTGGCCCTGGCCCTTGAACTTGCCTGATCTACCCGGCCGGTAAATGATTGTCCTGATGACTCCTGCTCCTGTTTCCCTTTGAGCAGGATAAGGTTGTTGTGTTTAATATATATTGAAATTAATTCCTGGTTCAACTTTACCAAAATAGACTTCATAAAGATAATCCGGCTTTTTGAACATACGATAAAGGATGAGAAAATGAAGCATCAACATGTTGCCTATAGAGACCAAAGGGAATGACATGTTGATTCTTCATTTTGCTAAAGGAGAATATGTAATAACGAAGTGGTGGAATTGGCAACTCAGTGAATTGAAACTCGTAGAAATCGCGGGTGTCCATAGAGACTTATGCCGCTTACCTGCATGCCATGCTGCTCATCAGCTGAATAAAAGTTAAAACTACTAGATCCGGGTTCTTAGGTGGCAGTTTGGCAGCATGGAGTAAAAATGCATATTAATAGAAATAAGTTCTCTACTTTTATTCATTCATTTTCCTGCCTTAATGTATGAATAATTTAATAGTATCTCAGCAGTTTGCTTCCAATCTGACGGAAGAAGAAATAAGCAAGGCTTTCAGCAAGGCGTTAAGTGAGAAAAGCCTGGTAGGGCCCGAAGATGCGGCCTTAATGTTTTATGACCTTTCCTTCCTCGAAAGGAGAATACGGCAGATGCAGGATTTATTCCCCTCCGATACGCTTCACGCCATTGCACTCAAGGCGAACCCCCTGGTAAACATGCTTGCCAAAACAAAAGCATTGGGTGCCGGGGTGGAGGTAGCCAGTTTTCCTGAACTTTTCCTGGCCGAAAAAGCCGGATTTGCACCTTCCGCCATAGTATTCGATTCTCCTTGTAAAACCAGGCAGGAAATTGAATATGCCCTTCAAGCCGGTATTAGTCTGAATGCCGATTCATTCGACGAACTCGACAGGATAGCTGAACTGATGAACAACATCAGCTCGGAAAGCATTATAGGCTTGCGGGTAAACCCTCAGGCCGGCACCGGAAGCATCAGCTCAACCAGTGTAGGAGGGGTATTTTCAAAATTTGGCATTCCCCTGAACGATCAGCGTGAACGGATATTGGAATATTATTTAAAATACGATTGGCTTCAGGGCATTCATTTGCATACCGGATCACAGGGATGCCCGCTTCCACTGCTTGTCGAAGGGATACGGCGGGTTATGAACCTGGCTGAGGAAGTGAATGAAAGCCTGCTCCTGAACGAAAGGCAAAATCGCATCACCACTTTTGATATGGGCGGAGGACTCCCTGTTTCGTACCAAACGGGGGAAACGGTCCCGACCATGGAACAATACCTGCAGGCACTTCGTTCGGCCTGTCCGGGACTTTTCAGCGGGAACTTTAAACTGGTGACGGAATTTGGCCGGTACATTTATGCCAATGCCGGCTGGGTGGCTTCGAAAGTGGAATATGTGAAAAAGGAACGTGATCACCATATTGTCATGACCCACGTGGGTGCCGACCTGTTTTTGCGAAAGTGTTATAACCCTGCCGACTGGCATCATCGCATTTCGGTGGTTGACAAGGACGGAAACCTAAAGACCGGAACCGCTAAATGCAAATATACGGTGGCCGGCCCCCTCTGCTTTGCGGGGGATATACTGGCAAGCGGTATTGAGCTGCCGATGGTCGAAGAAGGGGATTATTTACTGATTCACGATGCGGGAGCTTATACTTTTGGGATGTGGTCGCGGTATAATAGCAGGCAAATGCCCGCGGTGCTGGGGTATACAACGGAGGATTATAGTTTCGAAACCTTAAAGCAAAGGGAAAGCCGGGAGAGCCTGCTTGACTTTTGGACCTAAACCACACTGAAATACAAAAGCCTGAGTCGTTTATGCCTTTCGGCCCGGGCATGACATGACTGGCAGGGCATTGCAGTTAAAATGCGGGGATTGAATGAAAATAAATACAGGCAATTATTCAGAGTCGCCGGAATTTTCTTTCTCCATATTGCTATAAAAATCATCAACAATGGCTTGTGCCTGTTCAAGGTCGTTGCGGGCAACAAAGACCTTGGCGGCGGCTCCCTTCAGGGGCAGGGAATTCCACGGCAGTGAATTGCTTTGCTGAATCATCGTTTCTATTTCATTGTCTTCGAGTATGCTTTTCAGCAGGCCGGCTTCCCATGCCGATCCCTCGAATACTTCGCAGGGCGTGACCCTCTTGTCTTCTTTTGTCATGATTTGGATAGCTGGAAAATACGTAAAACAACTATGCCTTTTACTGTTTCAGCAGTTCCACAGGATAAATTTCTTCGACAATGAAACAGCCGTCGCAGTATAATTTACCCGTGAGCAGGAGTGAACGGTACTGATCGGACTGTAGCGCTATTCCTGCTGATCGTCTTCCTTTTCCATATTCGTACTGAATTCCTCAACAATGGCTTTTGCCTTCTCAAGGTCTTTATGGGCCACAAATACCTTCATGGCAGCCGATTCGGTAGGCATGATATTCCAGGGAAGCGAGGATGCCTGGGTGATGATGCTCTCAATATCGTTATCATCCAGTATGCTTTTCAACAGGCTGGTTTCCCATGCCGACCCCTCGAAAACTTCAAAAGGTACCAGGCTTGTGTCATCGTGTGTCATGATTGAGATTTGTTTAGTAATGAGTGAATCTTTAGTTCATACTGAAACGGAGTGTGCTTCATCCCGGCAAAGGGATTAATATCTCTCGGTTGAATAGCAGAAAGGTGGGTTTGGCAGGCACAGCGATTTGCTTTCCGCTCCCTTCAAAGCTTTTATCAGCAGAAGACGAAGAAAACAGTTCTGCCGTGTATGGCAGTCCTCCAGCTGATCGGCAATGTAAGTTAGAAAGGCAAAGGATTCCATTTCCGTTAGTGATTAATCGGGTGAACCGAAAACGATGAATTTGTTTTCATACATGACCATTAATACACAAATATACAAAAAAGGGAGGGAGTATGCCCGGTTTATTTGAAATATGTGAAGTGGTATTCGTGAATTCTTCCCCAAGTATCATGTATTCAAACATATAACATCATGTCCAGGCTAAGGGCCTAAGCCGGTCTTGACGAAAAGGCCGTTAAACAGGATCAGCCATGAGGTTCAGCAAGCTGTTGACCGGGCATAGCATTTTAATCCGATTGCGTTCAGGTAGTGAGTACACTTTATAGGTTCAGCAAGGTGTTGACCGGGCATAGCATTTTGATGAGAAAGCTTTCACAATGAAGGGAAGCATCGTTTTAGCTTAACAAATTGCTTTTTAGGTTTTGTACCGGTAGGTGTCCTTTAATGAATTTTATGCTTGTTGCGGCATTCAGTTTCAAAAGACAAACAGCTTCCTGACAAAGCTTTCCTTGCCTGTAGTGATTTTTACAATATACATCCCGCTGGATGCCGGGGCCGGTATCTGGAGTAGGCTATGCATCACCCGGCTGTTATGGCTGAGCAGCTGAGCTGCCATGTTATAAATGTCTATACTGGCCGTATTGCCTTCCATAGCAGGTATATTCACATAGAAATAGCCATTAGCCGAAAACACATTTCCAATGATCCTTGTGTTGTCGCCCGGAATGCCGGTAAGGGTTGAGAAACGGAGCCTGAAGCGGTCGGCCGGGCTGCCCGACTGGTAGCTGACAGCATATACGGGGTTGAGACGCAGGTCATTTAACTTGTTCAGGGCTATATCCTCGAGGTAGATGGCTATTGCAGGATCAAAGCTCTCCATTCCGCTTCCGGTAAAGGTGATAGTGCTGCTGGTATTCAGGCTAAAATTCAGCGGGATTGTTTCGTCTCCCCCGCTATAAGGCAAGCTGCTGATGCTGAGCAAATGATTGTCGGCCGCAACGGCACTCAGCTGGGGCGCTGCCGGGTCACCGCTTATTTTATGCGCATCCCGTTCCATATCGTAGCCGGAGGTCGCCAGGTCATCGAAACGCACAAGAATTTCATCTGCATAGGCATTCGCATTCACGGTAAGATGCAGGTTATTAGCAGTTACTGCCGCATTTTTGCTGAATCCGATCGCGTTGTGAACCCTTACGCCGTTGTTCATCGAAAAGGACTGCCCCGAGCTGGTCTGAACAAAGAAGGATTGCCCGGCGGGAACGAATTGTGATCCTGAATTGGTTGAGCCACCCAGCACCCAGGCAGCATAGTTGCCCAGGCTTTGGTTCCAGGTCCAGAGGGAGGCTGCCAAAGCCGGCCTGTCCCAGCCTGTGGTCGCTGCCCAGTCGATAGCCGAAGGATAGGGGTTAGGAACAAGGTTGTAGCCGTGGCCCGCACCGGTAAAGCTGAGGGGTATCGTAAACAGGCCGTTATTCATGCTTCCTGCCAGGTTGTAGGTGATTCCGGTACCGCCGGGATATGTTAAGCGGTAAGCCCGGTTTACGCTGAGCGGCGTTGAGCTTGAGTTCCCAAGATCAATCCAGGCGGAACTCATGCTGCCGGCGGTTTCGTCGAACTGAAACAGCTCCGATCCGGCAAATAGCCCCGAAAGGATGCTGTTGGATTGAACCAGCGGTATAGAAACCATATGGTAAAGAGGCTGAGCAGGTGCGGGAGCTCCCGATATGTACCGCTGAAGAGTAGCAGCTACCCCACTGCTGTTATGCAGCAACGAACCGGTTCCCGAAGGATCGCTCTTGATCAATAGCCCTGCCATGCCTGCATTGTTGGCCAGGGCGCCATGAACGGTAAAGGTTCTGGCGGCATTAAGGATGAAGGACTGCCCCTGGTTAATTGACAGATCCTGTACTTCACTGTTTATATCGATCAGCGTTGTTGATGACAAGGGAAATGACCAGGCCGGAAACGCAGTGATATTGACTGAACGGGTGTAATTGGCCGGATAATTAAGTAATGAACGCAGGGCTTCAGCGGTTGCAGTTTGCGGACCAGAATAATACCCGTTTTCGGTTTTTGAATCAAAGCCAAGGGCATTGCTGTAAAGTGTAAGGGATGTGGGCAGGTAGGAGGAGTTCAGCGTAGTATTCCCGCTGCTGATCCACCCGCCGGAACTGATGCCGCATATGAAAGCCGGATTAATATGATCGCCCTGGTAGGCTAGTATTTGGTCGCCGGAAGTGGAAAGCTGAAAGCTGCCGCTCTGGCTGATGCTTCCGGATGTAACTGTGAGATTGCTGCCATTGATGGTAATGCTGACAAGGGTTCCTTTGGGTAAACCGGCGGCAGGAACGGTCCAGGTCAAATCGCCTTCGTTGGTTAAGAGCGAGGTTTCGTCCCAGGCACAGTCGGTAAAATTCAGGCTAACCCCCGAAGCTAAATCTTTGAGCAGCACGAATGAGAATTTGTCGGGATCGCTGGTTTGGTAGGCCGTGAAAGCGATATCTCCGGGTAAAAGGGCCGAAGGCACCACTATGGTTTGAGTTCCGCCGGCCGATTGGGTTCCAGTTTTATTCCCGGCCGAAAACACGTAAGCGGCATTGGTGGTCGCGGCTACTGCGAGGGTGTGACCTGCTGTGGCGCTTGCCGATATATCGGCCGTAAGCCAAATAAACAGGGAATTGCCGGCGGCTATCGAAGCATTAAGCGAATTAAAAGTTAAAAGGCCCCCGGTACTTCCCAGGTTCGACGATTGCGAAGCGCCCAACAAGCTCGCTGCTGCAAAGTTATTGGTGCTGTTGCCGTAGAGCTGGAACCCGCCCGTCTTGATGTCGGCATTGGTATAGGTGCCGTTTACCTGGTACGAAACCTGTTGAAGTACGGTCGACATGACCGTGACATTCAGTTGTGAAATATACAGTATATGGTTGTTGGTGCCTGCGGTCACGGTGCCTGCGTTAACGGAGGGCGATGAAATATTGATCAACGGAATGGCGCCTGTCGTAACGCTGCCGCTGCAGTTCACGTTAGCGGTTACAGCCCCGCCTCCAGTATTGGCGATTATCTCGTTGTTGAAGCTTCCGGCGGAAAGTCCGGATTTTAGACGCACATAAACAGGTATGGTAGTCAGCATTCCTCCTGAATATGCTGTGTTAAAGGAATTGGTAAATATGGAATTGTCGGCTGAGACTTCATAATTGGCCGAGCCGCTTGTTGTGATGTTCCCGGCGGTGGGTTGAAGCCCGCTACCATTCAGCGTAAAGCTTTGCGAGGCCGATGGCCCTGATCCGGCCGTATAGTTGAAGCCTGAAAGGGTGGTTGGGTTGGCTGTTAAAATTATGGCAGCCTGGGTGACGCTGCCGTTGCAGGTTACGTTGGCCGTAGTGGCTCCTCCGCCGGTGTTGGTAACGGTTTCGTTGCTGTAGCTGCCGGCGGCAAGTCCGGCCTTCAGCCTGAGGTACACCGGTGTAGCCGTTAAAACCCCGCCGGTATAAGCGATGGTGTACGAATTGGAAAAAGAAGTGTTGTTAGCCGAAACCTGGTAATCGGCCGGGCCGGTCACCGTTATGTTTCCGGCGGCAGGCGTTAATCCCGAGCCGCTGAGCGAATAGCTCTGTGAGGCCGATGGTCCTGCCCCGGTTATATAGTTAAAGCCTGAAAGGGCGGTTGGGTAGGCCGTTAAAATTATGGCAGCCTGGGTGACGCTGCCGTTGCAGGTTACGTTGGCCGTAGTGGCCCCTCCGCCGGTGTTGGTAACGGTTTCGTTG
>CAIPFN010000343.1 GCA_903864265.1 uncultured Bacteroidales bacterium
GCACGACATCGACCCGCAAAAATGGCTGACCTACGTGATCAACAACATCAACGACACCAAACCCTCCCAGCTCAAAGAACTGCTCCCGCAATTTATCGATAAAAATCTACTGGCGTAAGATGGGGTTGGTGGGGTGGATACTTCTGATTGCGGGTTTTATAGGTAGTTTTTTCCCGGCCTTCCTGTTTATGAAAGCCGAAACCCGGATCGACAGCTCCCTGGCCGGCATGCTGAATTCTCTCACACCGGTATTTACGCTGATCGTGGGACTGTTGTTTCACCGTACGGCTTTCAGGTGGATGCAGTTGGCCGGTTTATCGATGGGCCTGGCCGGAGCCAGCGGGCTGATACTGGCCGGCGACGGTTTCCACCTGGGCGCAGTGAACAGCTATGCCTTGTACATCGTATTGGCAACCTGCTTTTATGCCATCAGCATGAACCAGATCAAAGCAAAACTGCCGCATCTCACCGGGGTTCAGGTGACCTCTTTTTCATTTCTTTTTATAGGACCGGTAGCGCTGATCTACCTGCTCACTACCAGTTTTAGTTCCGTTGCCGCGCATCCCGGATGGCCCTGGCACCTGCTGGCCCTGGCTACTCTGGCTATTGTAGGCACCGCCCTGGCCATGCTGCTGATGAATAGCCTGATACGGCACTCCTCGGCCGTGGCCGCTTCCTCGGTAACCTATGTGATACCCATTTTTGCCATTATGTGGGGATTGCTTTACGGTGAAAAAGTGACCTTGCTTCATCTGGTATGCATGTGCTTTATCCTGACAGGGGTGTACCTGATCAACAGGAAAAAGAAGTAGTTTACAAAACTCACCTTCTTCCCCCTCTCTTTACCTCATCCGCCCTTTGGGCACCTTCTCCACCTCATCCGCCCTTCGGGCACCGTCTCCTGGAGAAGGGAATAGCTATTCTTTATTTTTTGGAGAAGGGAAGCGGTATTTTTTCTTTTTGGAAAGAGAGGGAGTGAAGCAGAGATGCTTGGGTTTGTGAGCATTCTATACAGTACCTGCACCCGGACAAAGGGAAACAGGGAGGGACATGAAAATATATTTATTTCTTTAGTTGCCCGACATCAGCCTTTTTGCCGGCAATCTCTCTGCTGTGACCTTAGAGCGATAGGGCGGAGCGGTTTTTCCGCCTGTGGCCGGCTCTGCCCGAAAGGGTGTAACGCATTCAGCTAAAAACGTTTATAATTTCGGTATTCGGAATATTAATAGTACCTTTCGCTTTTTCGGCAAAAACGCCATTCTAATCCCTCTGCTAAAATTCTGATTTATGAGTGAAAAAAAAGGAGTCAATTTCGAATCACCGAATGTAAACAAGATGCAGGCTGTGGTTATTGATAATAAGACAACCATTTATATTGCCCAGGGTGCCGATCCTAAGGAAGCCAAAAAACGGTATTTATTCCGTATCAATCCCAAAGCCATCACTCTTTCCTGATCCCCGCATCAGCGATCGCATCAGCGGTACGGAACCGGGACATGGAAACATAGCCCGGTCTCCCCAGCTGTATTTTTTGACATTCTGAAGGATACTGATTTTCCGCTTAACGGCCCACTGAGGCTGTGCCGGGAAGTTACGGCCGTATCCACTACAGATAAATCCCTCTGCCCATTATTTTTCGTAGCTTGAACCTGATCCTGATCAGCCGGATTCGGCTGCTTTTATCAAAGCGGTTTGTATGGTTTTAACTTTCCGGCTTCTTGTGGCTTAAGAAAAGGAGAATTTTCGGGCCATCCAAAAACAGCATCCTGAACAAAACCTTGCTACCTTTGCTAAAAGTAAAGTTAAACAGCAAAACCCGGAGATGGAACTTACCACTGAACAATTGAATATTATTAATTCGGTAGGCGACATTAAAATCAACGCGGTGGCGGGTTCGGGAAAGACCACCACCATGATTGAATATGCCCGGACCCGGCCTGCCGGGAGCCGTATACTGTACCTGGCTTTCAACAAATCGGTAAAACTGGAGGCGGTTCAGAAATTTCAGCAACAAGGCCTCCCGCATGTGAAAGTGGAGACGGCTCACTCCCTGGCCTTTAAATATATAGTTACAGGCTCGAAGTACAGGGTGTTGCCCCAGGCTTATAAAACCTATGATATCGCCCAGATTCTCGGACTTCAGGCCCAGGGCGAAAAACATGCCGAATATATGGTAGCCAGCCATATCAATAAGTTCATCACCTATTTCTGCAACAGCGATAAACCCCGGGTTCAGGATCTGAACTACCTTTCGCTGGTGTCGGACCCCAAAGCCCGGAAATTCGTCACCGCCTTGTATCCCTATATCGAGAGCCAGACGCGCCTGCTGTTAGCCAAAATGGATAAGGGCGAAATTGAAGTGATTCACGACTTTTATTTAAAGAAATTCCAGCTGTCGAATCCTGTGCTTCCTTACGACTATATACTGTTTGACGAAGGCCAGGATGCTTCGCCGGCCATGCTCGATGTATTTATGAAGCAGAAAGCCGTGAAGGTGATTGTGGGTGATGCTCACCAACAGATCTACGGATGGCGGCATGCGGTGAACTCCCTCGAAAAGGCCGATTTCCAGATCCTTCACCTCACGGCCAGCTTCCGTTTCGGCCAGGATATCGCCCAGCTAGCCAGCGAAATCCTCTGGCGCAAGCATATGATCAGGGATCACAGCCCGGTGAGCATCAGCGGTAAGGGAAACAACAAGGCGGTGAAGGTAAAAGCCGTGCTGGCCCGCACCAACCTGGGATTGCTGCTCAAGGCGATTGAGATGGTGAGGGAACAGAAGAAGATCCGGAAGGTGTATTTCGAAGGCAATATTAATTCCTATACCTATGCCGAGGAAGGCGCTTCCCTGTACGATGTATTGAACCTGTATAACGGCGAAACCATGAGGATCAGGGATAAGCTGATCAGGGAAATGCGGGGCATGGACGAGTTGGAGGAGTATATCTCCAAAACCGAGGATGTACAGCTGGGCATGATGGTTGAAATTGTGAAGGCCTACGGCAACGATATCCCCCGCATCATCAAGTCGATCAAGGACAAGCATGTTGAAAACAACCTGAAAGAGGAAGCGGATATGATTTTCTCCACCGTTCACAAGAGCAAGGGCATGGAATACGATACCGTTCAGCTGGTGGATGATTTTATAACCGAAGAAAAGCTGGAGAAATACCTGAACGAGGCCGGGGAGGATGACATGCTGCTTTCGAAGCTCAACGAGGAGATCAACCTGCTGTATGTGGCGGTTACCCGCACTAAAAACAGTCTTATCATTCCCGAAAGTTTAATGCCCGATTCGTTTCCGCCCTCGGCATGCATACATGTGCTGGAGGATAATCCTATGGAGGATATCTACGAAATACATAAGCCCTTTCAGCCCGGTGGCGGCAAAAAGAAAAGTCCGGTTCCCGTAGTAAAGCTCCTTGATTTGGATGCCATCAGGGCCAAACATAAGGATGCCTATAAGCCCTGGACGGAGGAACTGGACGAGGAACTTACCGTTATGTACTGCGAAGGCGTTAATATCAAAGACCTGGCCCGGCATTTCGGCCGCAGCCGCGGCGCCATCGAGTCACGCATACTGAAACTGGAGCTGGAGGATTTGTATGGGTAGGATTTAGGGGATTGAGGAGATTGAGGGGATTGAGGGGATTGATTGGAGACAAGGGGGCAAGGGGACAAGGGGACAAGGGGACATGGAGAAAAGGCGACAAGGCGATGGGCGACAAGGCGATGGGGTGATGAGGCGAGGTTTGTTATCAGAGAAACTAAATTCACTCTTCCCATTCTTTATAAATAACAATTTTTCACTTTTCACTTAAGAAACTTTTCATTTTTCACTTTCATCTAACTAAAAATACCGGCCTTCTTATGTGCCATATACAAAGGGCTTATTTTAACATTTCCAGCCTTTTTCACCCTTCAGTTAGTTCCAATTAGCAAGACCATGAACGGGTTGGTATTTGCACCTTACAAAAGTACCCCTCTGCCCTTCGGGCATCTCCCCTCGATGAGGGGAGAACACTTTTCCCTATTGGAATTAACCCTTCCAGCTTTTTCTCACTCCGGTTAGTTCCA
>CAIPFN010000344.1 GCA_903864265.1 uncultured Bacteroidales bacterium
GCCAATGCAGAATCTTTCAACTCTAAAATAAAAGGCTTCAGGGCTAACCTGAGAGGGGTGACAGATGTCAAATTCTTTCTTTTTAGGCTCTCAAAACTGTTTGCCTAAATCGGCTTACTCCCCAGAAAATTGATCTGATCCGGTAAAATTCCTTTGCATATTCTATTCCGCCAGTACTGATTTTTTCTCGGATTCTGCATATTACGGCTTAGCGGGATGAAACCCTCCCTTGCTTATATCAGCAGTATGATGAAATGGCTGAAAGATATTACCACATTGAACCTTACATGAAAAAGAGACGTCTAAGTAAAAAAGCCGGTTTGCCGCCGGGAAGTCCCGTATATACGGGAACGCAGACCGGAAATACCGCCATTAACATGCTGGTGTTCGACGATGCTGATTTCAAGCTTTATGAGGGTATCACTGTGGAAGAAGCCATTGATTTTCAGGGCGAAACCACCACGAACTGGATTCAGGTGAATGGTTTCAATCAATCGGAAAGCCTTCAGAAACTGGCTGATCATTTCGGGATACATCCGTTGATCATGGAAGACATCTTCAATGTGGAGCATATGCCAAAGATTGAAGATATGGAAAAGAGTTTATTTGTGACCCTCAAGAACCTCAGCTGGGATGAAACTGACCAGCTCATCGATTCCGAGCAGATCAGCCTCTTTCTGGGTCCCAACGTGCTGATTTCGTTCGAAGAAAAGGATAACAACATTTTTGCCCCTATCACCGAGCGATTGAAGGCCGGTAAAGGCAAGGGCCGGGTAAGGCAGGAAGATTACCTCTGCTACCTGCTTATCGACCATATTGTTGACAATTACTATTTCCTGCTCGATCATACGGAGGATCAGATGGAAGACCTGGAAAAGCTGCTGATTGATAATCCCACCAACGAACTTTCGTATTCCTTCCTGCGATTAAAAAAGAATCTCATGCTCTTACGCAAGACCATCAATCCCCTGAAAGAAGAAATCAGGTACCTCTATCGCGAGGATTCAGGTGTGATTACCGAATACACAAGGCAATACCTTGGCGACATCAATGATCACCTCTCGTTTATCATTCAATCCATCGACAGTTTCCGCGAAATGATCGCCTCGATGATGGATCTGCTGATGGCCAACAACGCCAACCGCATGAACAGCATCATGAAAACGCTGACCCTGGTTTCGACCATATTCATTCCCATGACCCTGGTTTCGAGTATTTATGGAATGAATTTCGAATTTATGCCCGAATTACACTGGAAGTACGGCTACCCGGTGTTTCTGGCAGGGCTTACCACTATGGGGCTGGTGATGTATGTTTATATGAAAAAGAAAAACTGGTTCTAAAAATGGCAGTGGAAGGAAGGGGAAAATATAGGTTCTGGTTTCGGGCGCTATAGAGCCGGGATCAGGTTTTCAAGAATATTCAGAGCGGTTCAAATCCGTTCGAAGCAGGTCTAAATTCGGCCAGGCAGTTCAATCACTCCAGTTTTAGTGATGAGGGTGTTTTAAAAAAACCCGGTGCCGTTTCAGGCTGATGAACAAAGTGGTACGCTGATCGAAATCATTTGATTATACAAGGTGGCAGCTACTCCGTGCCAACAGGTTATTCACTTCAGGTCAATAAAAAAGCAAAAACGCAACTCCCTTATGCCACGAATCGGTCTTATAAGCGACACCCATGGTACAGTTTCTCCCCGTATTCTCGATTTCTTTTCCGGCTGTGATGAAATATGGCATGCCGGCGATATAGGGAATGTTGAAACCGCCGCTGAACTGGCTTCATTTAAACCGTTAAAGGCTGTGTATGGAAATATTGACGGCACCGAAGTCCGGATTTCCTATCCCAAAAACCTGGTTTTCCTTTGTGGGGAAGTGAAGGTTCTGATTACTCATATCGGGGGGTACCCCGGGCATTACGAGAAGGAAGCCAGGCAGCTTATTGAAATACATCAGCCGGGCTTATTTATCAGCGGCCATTCGCATATCTTAAAAGTAATGTACGATAAAAAGCACTCCCTGCTTCATATCAACCCGGGTGCCGCCGGCAACTCAGGCTTTCATCATTTAATAACCTGCGTGCGTTTTGTGATTGAAGGGAAAGACATACGCGACCTGGAAGTGTTCGAGAAACAGAGATGATAAGGAAGGGAGTGAGTAACTAAAAGTTTGTTATTCACATCCTTCAAACTGTCGGCTTACCGCAGCCTGTCGGCCGAGCGTACCAGTTTATCGTCACGTTTGATTGCCCTGATGGCCATGACGATAAAAACAAGTGCCACCAATGGAAGATAGATGCCAAAGGCCTTGCTGTAATCGGGTACAATGTCGATTTTCTTTTCAATCATGGGAATATAGAGAAAAAAGATGCCCATGATAAGCGCAATTGATGCAAGCACGCCTATATTGGTAAGTTTCAGCTGCAGACTGCGGTTTTTAAATTTGAAAATCGTATACAGGGTAAGTAATGCAATTCCGACGGCTACTATGATGAGGGGCAGAAAAATCAGAGGATGAAAGGCATTTGCTCCACCGGGAACCATATTTTTCAAGCCGGTAACCGAGAAAAAGTAGACTCCGTGGTCGGAGAAAAACTGGGCCAGGGGAAAAGCAAAAAGCAATGCTATGGCTATAAAAGCAAGTGAAAGGTATACGGTTTGGATACGTTGAATCATAACAGTTGTATTTTAATTTACGGCAAAGATAACACTGAAAAATGAGAAGTGAAAAACGAAAAATTCAGTTCATTTGAAATGACCTGGCAGAGGCTATAAGAACTGGTCCGTTTTCGTATTGACATACTGCCTTAGCACGTTCCGGCATCTCTTTCGGGAAAAATATTTTTAAAAAAAAATAAGAATAAAGTTGCCGGCATTCAATTTTTCTGCAATTTAGCATCAGGTAATGATTATCTTAAGGCTTTTATTTAAAATTCATTCATCTTCATTCATCGAGATACTATGCCGCAACGCACTACTATCATATGGGACTGGAACGGGACCTTACTCGATGATGCAGGAATATGCCTGGCTGCCATCAACCGTATGCTGAAAATGCGTCATTTAGCTGAGTTAAGCATGGAACGGTACCGCAATGTATTCACCTTCCCCGTCATTGAATATTATAAAGAAGTAGGTTTCGACTTTGATCGCGAAGAATGGGAGCCTGTGGCTATGGAGTTTATAAATGCATACCTGCATGCTTTGCCTGGCTGCAGCCTCACGCATGCGGCAGTCAGCACACTCGAATCCTTCAAACAAAAAGGTTACCGGCAGGCGATCATTTCAGCCATGCAACACGATGCCCTGATTAAATCAGTTTCGGAACTAGGCATACAACCCTATTTCGAGTTTATTGGCGGCATTGGCGATCATTATGCAGATGGCAAGATTGAAAATGCCAGGAATTATTTTAATGAGGCCGGTCTCAATCCCGGCCTGATCACCCTAATAGGCGATACCATTCACGATTCGGAAGTGGCCGCCGAATTACAATGTAAATGCATACTGGTAGCTACCGGTCACCAATCCTATAACAGGCTGTTCAAAACCGGGTTACCGGTTATTCATAATTTATCTGAGATTGATTCCACGATTTAGTTCTTTTAAACTTTATCCGGCTTAATGCATTCAAACCAGGGAATGTTACTGATGAGAAAAGAGTTGATTGTATCCCGATTTTACAAGGAACCGCTGTTCCACCCTACCCTATTCGTACCTTTCAGGGAATGAAAACGGATAAGGCTGATACACCATGGTGGGTGCGCAATAGCTGAAAGCAAACGAATTTTTCCGTTCTCATACCATATTATCATGAAAGCAACCCGTTTGAAATCTATATATGTGGCATTAGCGATATGGGCAATTGCTTTAACAGCCTGCACATCCCGGAAGCATGCTGATGAAAGCAGGCTACTGGCCAACGCCGACCGTTCCTATTCAGCGCTATCGGCCCGGGATGGAATGAATGCGGCCTTTCTGGCCATGTTCGACTCAGCAGGGGTTATGCTCCGGGCCAATCATCCTCCCGTTGAAGGATACCCTGACATCAGGAAATTGCTGTTGAGTGAAAACGACAGCGCTTTCAACCTAACCTGGGAACCTTCGCTGGCAAAAGTCTCTGCTTCGGGCGATATGGGTTTTACTTACGGCATCTATAAAATTACCGACAGGGCAACGGGTATTTGGAAAAGCGGAGGAACCTATGCCACGGTCTGGGGAAAAACGGAAAACGGTGAATGGAAAGCCATGCTTGATACAGGAAACCCCGGGCTCGGAAAACCGGAATAATGCGATTGTTAAGGCTATGACACCTAAACCTGATAAAAGTCATAAGCAAGACAGTCATTCTAATGCCCACAACCAAAACCTTGGCAGCAAGGTGCTTAACCCCTGCCTCCCAAACATTGCTTTAGGCTCCGAAAGCGATTGCAAATGTTTTACAAACCTGGAGCATAAAAAATTATTTATCACTTTTTACTAATAATGCTTTAATATACCCGTAGTACTCATTTCTATTTTTTTTCACTCTGAGACTGCTTTTGGCGGTAGTACCTGAAGTTTATCACCGAACCGGATTCCCTTCGTTCTATGAAAATATAAAGGGAGAATGTTTATTGATCACATTAAGGTATATCGCTTAGAAACATACCCAGTACTTCTTTTCTGTTTTAAATAATGCTTGTTATAATCATCAGGCGTTCACACTCTAAAAACTGTAGCCACAAACTATTTTTACCTGGAATTCAGAAAATTGCAATCCGGCAGATTTTAATACCCAGGAATCTGAATCCCATAAAGTCTGACGTTTATCCGGATGGTTCATCTAAAACACGCCTGATGCCCGGGTTGAATGTACCAGCGGGTGACCCCCAGAAAGGGAGACATGGACCTGCAAAAGATGTTATAGAATTTTAACCACTATCTAACCGTAACCGATATGAAAAAATATGACACATTCTGGCAGCGTTTTTTCGCATTAATCATCGATGGAATAGTGCTGGCCATTTTTGGAAATGTCTCCATCTTGATTTTCAATAAGTTGGATCCATCAATTGAAATAATGAGTATGTTAATCAACTTAAACTTCCCTTACCTCTATTCAATAGGCTTGCATGCCAAATATGGACAAACGCTGGGAAAAAGGATGCTGAACATTCGTATTGTAAGCGTAAAAAATGAAGGACCCATAGGTTATGGACAGGCATTTGAACGCGATATTATTCCTTTTATACTGGCAAACTTGTTCTTTGTACTTGCTCAGATAATAACCTGGGACCAGGAATGGGGAATTTCAGCGCTTACACCTATGGGCACAATTCTATTGCTTTTACCCTCAGCATTCTTTTTATTCTGGTGGGTTTTAGAGCTTTTTACCATGCTTTTTCATCCGAAATTCAGAGCTTTACACGACCTGATTGCTGAGACTGCGGTAATAAGGACTGAGAAATACGCCTCGCGCATGCATGTATTATTATAAAACCAGCTTTTTGGCAATTTGAAATGTTTGCCTCCTGAAGCTTGATACCGCTGATTAAGACCTGCCCCCAGGCAGAAATTAATAGTCATAAAAGGTGATGCTGTTCGGTAAAAAACGGCCTCCAAAGAAAATTGCATAAAAGCAGAAAACGTCAATCTTAGGATTACATTTGCACGAAAATAAATCCTTATTCTGACTCCCATGAAAAGCATTCTTATCCGGATCAGCCTGTACGCTATTCTCATAATTATTTCCCTTCAGGGCATAAAGGCCCAGGATACCTACCAGCAACAGTGGCCAGGTTTTCGGGGACCCTGGGGATGTGGATTTATCGATAATGTTCACACTCCGGACTCATGGAATATGGATAGTTTGCAGCATGTAAAATGGAAGACTCCCATACCCGGATTAGGCCATTCCTGCCCTATTGTGTGGGACAACTATCTTTTTGTTACCACTGCAGTAAGCGGAGCAAGCGAAGAATCGCTGAAAGTAGGCCTGTACGGCGATATTGACGAAGCCTTCGACGGCATAATGCATGAGTTTAAAGCCTATTGCCTCGACAAGAATACAGGAAAAATTATATGGGAAAAAGTTGCCCATACAGGCCTTCCGAAGTCGAAACGACATACCAAATCATCACAGGCAAACTGCACACCGGTAACGGATGGTAAATATGTGGTGGTTAATTTTGGATCTGAGGGATTGTATTGCTATGATTTCAATGGAAATCTCCAGTGGAACAAGGACTTAGGCTTATTAAACCCTGGGCCTTACACCGATTCAGGAATTGAATGGGGGTATGCAAGTTCACCTGTAATTTATAAGGATCTGATCATTATTCAATGTGATATCCCGGGGACTCCTTTTATTGCGGCTTTTGATATTGCAACGGGAAATGAACGGTGGCGAACTTCGCGTGCTGACGAAGTTTCAACCTGGTGCACACCTGCCATTTACTCAAAAGCAGGCAAAACCCAGGTGATTGCAAATGGATACAGGCGAATTTGCGGGTATGATTTTGAAACAGGAAGAGAAATATGGAGACTCAGCAACGGTGGCGACGCGCCTGCCCCCAGCCCGGTAATAGCGAATGACCTGATATACCTGAACAGCGCCCATGGGAAATATTCTCCCATATTTGTGGTGAAACCCGATGCAGTGGGTAATATTACACTGCCTGACGACAGCACAACAAATAAATATATTGTTTGGAGTGTTAAAAAAGGTGGAGCATACATGCAAACTCCTTTAATTTATAACGGATTCCTGTATAACCTGCAGGTTAACGGACAGTTAAGCTGTTACAACGCCCTGACCGGCGAGGTAAAATACAAAGAACCCTTAAAAGAGGCTTTTACGGCTTCAGGAATCGCGGCCGACGGGAAACTCTATTTCAGTTCCGAAGAAGGAAACATTTACGTAATCAAGGCCGGATCCGAATTCCAGCTGATAGCTAAAAACGCGATGAAGGACATCTGCATGGCTACTCCGGCCTTGTCGGGAAATACCATATTCTTTAGAACCCAACACTACGTGATTGCCATAGAGTAATCACGGATTCGGTTCATCATCAATTATTGACCGCCAGTAAACCCTATTCCGGAATTGCTTTCACCTCGTTTTTCAACTCTTCCTCACGCGCTTTGTCATAATATATTTCGTTCGAAACGACCCCTGCAATATATTCGATTTCGCTTTCCTTTTCTCCATTGTCTTTGAAGGCGGTCCATAAGCTTTCTTTCAGATCGTTATGCAATTGGCCCGTCAGCATGGTTTTACCATTGGGGTAATTGTACCTGGCTGTACCTTCATACCTGCCTTTTTGGAAGTGTACCTCCGATTTCAGGCTGCCATCAGGAAAATACTGTTTGCAAATGCCTTCTTTAAGTCCGTTTTGATAAGGACATTCCTCAAGCAGTTTGCCATCGTCGTAAAATGTTTTCCAGGTCCCGGCAGGCATTCCATTCACATAGAGTTCTTCAGCCGAAGGTATTTCAAGGTCGTTGAAATACTTCCATGGCCCGTCCTTTTTGGTTTCGGCATACACGCCTTCAGCCATTTTTTTCCCGTTGGGATGAAAACTCACAGCCCTGGCAGTTTTCCCGTTTCCGGAATAGGTAAGTTCAGTACGGATCTTGCCATCTTCGTAATAATACCTGAATACCCCCTGTGGAATATTATCCTTAAAATTGCCTTCGTACACCAACTTGCCAGCGGCATCCAGTTTCCGCCAGGCCCCTTGTTTCATGCCCCTCGAATCGGTAACATTCTGGGCTGTTAATGTGGTGGAACTTATCAGCAGCAGAAGGCCAATCAGTAGAAAAGATTTTAGCAGATGCATTGGAATGTGAGTTTTTAAAATGAATGAGAAAACGCGAAACAGTTATTAATCGTATAAAAGCGCAAAAATTGCCTACTTTTGGACTGCAAATTTACAATTAATCGGAGCCTGTTGCCGTTCGGATTGAATGCCAAATATACATAAATTATGGAGGGGAGTTATTCATCGGTATTATTGAAAAATGTGGTTGCTGAATTTACCCGACTGCCTGGCATAGGTCAGAAGACCGCCTTGCGCCTGGCGTTGCACCTGCTGAAACAATCACCCGAAGTTTCAGCTGCCCTGGGCGAAGCGATACTGAAACTGCGCAGTGATATTAAATACTGTACCGTTTGCAATAACATTTCGGACCGCGAAATCTGCGATGTGTGCGCTAACCCCAAACGCGATCACAGTCTCCTGTGTATTGTTGAAGACATTCGTGATATGCTGGCTATCGAAAATACGGGGCAATTCAAAGGGGTATATCATATATTAGGCGGAATTATCTCCCCGGTCGAAGGCATTGGTCCTGCCGACCTGAGCATTGCCCCTGTGGTAGTGAAAGCCGAGTCAGGCGAATTTTATGAAATCATAATGGCCTTGCCGGCTACAGTCGAAGGGGATACTACCAACTTCTACCTGTATAAAATGCTGAAGCCATTCAATGTAAACATTTCCATCATCGCCCGTGGCATCCCGGTGGGGGATGAACTGGATTATACCGACGAAATCACCCTGGGCCGTTCAATACTAATGCGACAGCCTTACCAGGGGATAAAAGGGTAACCCAAAGTCTTAAGATTTTAAAATCAGGAACCGGTATTGGATTGGTTTTCCCTTGCTGGAGTTAATGTTTTTGAGTTCCTGCAGCGGTTTTAAACCGGGCAGCAAGGGCAACGTTCAGCCCCAGGCTTATATGCCATTCCTCGCCAAAATCGAGTTTCGGTTTATTCAGGTAATCCGAATGGGCGACCTGAAACTGAACTTTTATATTTTTCCATCCTCCGCGCACAGTAAAGGCTGGTTCGAGGAAGAAATGATCTTTTTTCGAAAGGGTATTCAAAACGATATAATCGTCCGAATCGAAAAGGGTATAATTATGCACACTGGTAAATGTTAAACGACTGATGCGGGTTGAGAAAGCAACATCAAAAATATTATAGGAAATGCCAAAAGATGGCTGGATAAATAGTCTCATGCTTGAAAGTTCGGAAGTACCGTAATTCTGACCCATGTAACTTTCCAGGTACTGATGGTGCTGATTGCCTCCGCCTATTCCACCATATACTTCGAATACCGAAGAATTGTTAAGCATGGGTTTATAATACCCGAGCGCAGCTTCAATGTAGTTTCCTTTGGCATTGTTGCCTTCAGGAAAATTTCCTCCTGTAACCCGCATGTAATTTGCCATAATACCCAGGTGGTCGGTAACGGAACAGGCTGCCTGCAATTCGGCGCAGGAAGTTTCATCGCCACCGCCCATAAAAGCAGCCAAACGATATTCATTCTTTTCCTTAAAGAGAGGAACATTCTGAACATTGGCCACATAATAGTAATGGGTGCAACCGCTTAATAAAACTGAAAGAATCAGGCTTGCTGCCGTGCTCTTAATTACGGGTGTTGGCTTCATTTTTTTCAGGATTACCAAAAGAAAATTAAGATAAACCAAGTTTCAAGCTGAGTTCGGTGAAGTTTCGCTCCATCTCCCATTTTTGCTCTGCTCATCAGCTGAAGTTCTGATAATCAGCTGAAGGACGTCATAAATATACAAAATATATTGATGTAAAGCGGGGATATGTCAACATTTATTTGATAGCCCGATTGAAGTGAATCACGGCAGTATAGTATATCAGTGCCTTAGTATAGTATATCAGTGCCTTCTGTTCGCAAAATGGCCCTTTACATATTTGCTGCAGGCAACGGAATAACGAATCGCAAAACATTTGGGAATGAATAAAGATCAATCTGGTTAAGCAGAATAATTCATTCTTTCTTTGACAATATGTTGCGGTCATGCTCTGATTTTCCATTAAAAAAGCCCGGCTTACCATAAATAAAGCCGGACTTTAATTTATAAGCGTTTTGCCGATCACGTTTTCCCCTTCTTACAATAAACTTTAAATCAAACCGGAAAATATGCCTGGATTATATGCCTGATTTCAACCCACAAAAAACAAAACCCTTCCTTTTGCCGGATCCAACTGCTTCCAGTGCACATTCAGCAGGCAGCATACAAGTAAATCTCACGTATGCAAGGGAAGGAAAGCCCAACCTGATTTTCAATGAACTGAATACCAGAGGCTCAGGTTTCATCGCAAATAATCACCATATTGCAGGTTTCGCCATAAGGGCCGGCTACATAGGCATCCGCCTGCCAGTCATTTTCCCAGGTGTTTTTATCGATTAAATACCTGAACTGGTAATCTCTGCCCAAAGGAAGTTCAATGGTATCCTCCAGCCATCCGTTTTGCGATTTTTTCATAGAGTTTTTTTCGGGGTTCCATCCGTTAAAATCGCCTACCAAAGCCGCTTCTTTGGGATGATCTACCAGCGTATCCGTTAAGGTGAAGGTTATCTTGCAAACACCCTTGTCAGGTATAATCATTTTCTGTATACACATGATGCCATGCTTTGTATGATTTTCAAAAAAAAGCCTTGTTGGTACCTGAACAATTAACAAAACCGGGAATCCACAGCATGAAAGTATTGTTTTGGATTGCAAGAGTGCCATTTGGCTAAACACAGATTGGTTGCCGGTTATTGTCTGTGATTAGTTGATTCCCGGTATTGTTTGGCGGAGTATTTCTGAAATTACTGCATTATAATGTCAAAATGTTGTTCTCAACATTTGGGGGGCAGAAATGCCGGCCCTTACATTACGTCACCGAATTTAGCATTCTGCGACTTATCTGGTAACCGCTGAAGAATAAGCCATTATCTGTTTGCCATCTTTCGGTTGTGCATATATTCTGTAGCGCTTCAATCCTAAAGGAACTTCCAGATCGGGTATTTAAGGAAGGGTGCAGTGTATTACCGAATTATAGGTTTCCTCGTAGGGTGTGGGAGCCAGCGCGTCGGCATCCCATTCACTTTCCCAGTTGTACTTATCAATTAAATACCGGAACTGGTAGTCCCGGCCTATTGGAAGTTCGAGGGTGCAGGTAAATCTTCCTGTTTTGTTTTTTTTCATCAGGTTTTTCTCAGTTTGCCAGTTATTGAAATCACCTACTACAGCCACCTTATTGGCATGGTCAACAACTGATTCAGGCAGGGTGAAAATAACCCGGCATACCCCTTTTTCGGGTAAAAATTGTTTTTGAATGCTCATAGGCTATTGCCTCCTTTCATTGATGGAATTCGAAACCAGCTACTGATTTTTCATTGGTAAAGGTCCCGGAATATGGCAGCCCTTCATGGGAAAACAACTCATGGAAAGTCAGAAATAACTGCCATATTATATATTTCATTATACGGTGTTAAGTACAATGAATTGACTCGCCAGTCATTTTCAGCGCTGTTTTTATGGGCAGCAGTCTGACAATGCAGGTCATTCATCAAAGAAGTTCCGTGGGAATCTCCTCCCCGCTTTGGATTGGGAGTTGAAAAAGGGGATTTCCCGGTATGCATGCGTTTAAACTCATCATTGGTGGAAACACCTGCCGGCTGGCCAACAAGTGTTTCGGATAAAGTGAAAGGAGTTTCGCAAATTTCACTGTCAGCTGAAAATTTTTCTTGTAAGTTCATAACGGCAGGATTTTGAGGGTAAAAATCAATGTATTCAATTACGCTTTTGCAAACAAGATGAAGACTACTTTCATTAAATTTACTCTCTCTCCATGCTGATTTCAGCAGTTCTGTGCGATGACATGTATTCTCAAACCGGACTCAGTTTGCTCCCGTTTTATACAAGAAATTTGTAATGAGATTTTTGATCAGAATCAGGTCCGGTAAGTGAATAAATATGGTCGCATTTTGCGGTCAATCAAATTGGACGAGAGCAGACATCCGAGCTAAATACAACCAAGGAACCTAAACTTTTTGCAGCTTTCATAACAAAGTGATATTAAATATTAAGCTTTAATTATCAATTTATTACGAGCGCATATACTGGAAATAAAGATACAACAGAAATCGCTAAAATACAATACTACGGAAGGGTAAAACTGTTAATGAATCGTTAAAATATGAAGATGTTCATATTTGAAGATGTTCATATTTGAAATTCAGTCGGGAGGAATTCAAAATAGGGTAAACTAATCATGAGTCGGGTTTTGACGAAAGGCTGAAAATGCAGCCCGGATGAGAAGAGAATAAATGCAAGCATGTTGAATATCAAACATTTAGGCCCATCAATATTGTGATTCCCCTCAAAATGTTAGTTATAAAAACCTGTCAGCCTGCTGACCTGATGAGAATTGGCCGTTCTCATCAGATTCCGTATGCAGGCTAAATTCAAAAAGTATCAGGCAATATTCTGTCCTGAACCCTACCTGGTATCGCTCAGTTCGTTCACTTCAACGTAAAAATTGATATCAGTCTCAATTTTCGGGATGTTTTTGAATCCCTGTTGTTTCCATTCGCTTGAAGGAAATAACCATTTTTCGGTATGATCCACACTTATCTTCATAGGCATACTGAATGCTTCCACGCAATGGCTCCAGCGATATTTCAACTGATCACCCGATATGATATACTCAAATACCGGGATACGGGAATCGCGCAGGTACTGGTTGAAAAACGGGACCAGGTTCATGCCTGTGGCTTCCGCCAGGTATTTCTCAACCTGTTGGGTGGTGACTGTCTGATGGTAGAACGTCTTACTGAGCCCCCTGAGAATAGTACGCCATTTTTCGTCATTATCAACCAGTTGGCGAAGAGTATGCAGCATATTAGCCCCCTTGTAATACATATCGTGCGATCCTTCGGTATTTACGTTGTAAGGACCTATGATTGGTTTGTCGTTTCTGATTTTCGAACGTGTTCCGATTACATATTCGCTACAGGCTTTCCTGCCGAAGTGATAGTCGAGGAAGAGGTTTTCGGAATAAGCCCCGAAAGCTTCGTGTATCCACATATCCGCTACATCTTTGCTGGTAATACTGTTGCCAAACCATTCGTGAGCCGATTCGTGGACAATTATGAAATCGAATTTCAAGCCCCAGCCGGTATTGCTTTCATCCGTTTTGTGGTAGCCATTCTCGAAGCCGTTTCCATAAGTGACCGAACTCTGGTGTTCCATTCCCGGGTACGGAACTTCCACCAGTTTATAGCTGTCAGCGTAGAAGGGATAGGGTCCGAACCAGTATTCCAGGGCATCCAGCATCCTTTTTACTTCCCGGAACTGAAGTTTTGCCTTCTCCAGGTTATAGGGCAAAACATAATAATCGCAGTCGAGTAATCCGTTTTCGCCCCTGTATTTTTCCCCAAAGTGGACATAATCCCCTATATTCAGGTTCACGCAATAGTTATTAATCGGGTTGGAGACAAACCAGTTATATGTTCTGGTTTCATCAGGATTAGTGATCACAGAGCGCAATCTGCCGTTCGAAACATCCGTCAGGTTTGCGGGAACCGTTACCGTAATCAGCATGCTGTCGGGTTCATCGTATTGATGATCTTTACAAGGCCACCACAGGCTGGCTCCATCGCCCTGGCATGTGGTTACTATCAGAGGATTCCGGTTTGCATCGCGTTTCCACGACAGGCCGCCGCTCCATGGAGGGTTGGTGCTTACCCGGGGCTTGCCTTCAAACGCAACCTCTATTTCATTAAAATCACCGATCGTTTGCACTTTGGTCAAGGCTATAAAATATGCATTACCATCGCGCTTAAACACCAGTGTTTTTCCTTCCTGTACGACCTTTGTTATTTTCATAGGTGATTGCATATCAATCTGGATAGTCTGAAGCGGGCTCAATACTCTGTACCTGATAGTATTCTGTCCTTTCAACGAGCTATCCGAAGGACTGACCGTCACATCAAGATGATAGTAAGAAAGGTCCCACCATATCCTTTCCCTGGTAACTGATCCCCTTAGCGAATCCTGGTGAGTGAATTTCAATTCCTGACCCAGCGCATACGTCGAGACGAAGAGCAGTAAAAACATCAGCACTGCATTTTCAAATTTTTTCATAACCAAACCCCAATTTAATCCCAAACTTACTTTCACTTTAACCTTTAACCTTTAACCTTTATCCTTTAACCTTTAACCTTTAACCTTTAACCTTTTTTATTTTACCCTCCCACACCGGCTCTAATCCCATATTCAGCAAACTTTGCAATGGCCCTCTCAAGAGATACTTTGTCAGGCTCCTGCAGCATTTCAAATGCCTCAGGTTTTCCAAGTTTAAGATATTTGTGCCGGGCTATGGAATGGTAGGGCAGGAAATGGACCTCTTTTTTATCCCCGTCGAGTCCGGCGATGAACATTGCTGTTTGTTCTATATTGAAGTCATCATTATTAACCCCAGCAATGAGCGGGATACGGATAATAATATGAGCACCAGTACCGGCCAGGACTTTCAGGTTGTACAAAATCTTTTCGTTGCCCGCATTTGTCCATTCCCGGTGCAAAGTCGAATCCATCATTTTTAAGTCGTACAGAAACAAATCCGTTTGCTTTGCAACTTCCAGTAAAGTTTCGGTGCTCACGTTGCCGGCAGTATCCACGGCCCTGTGTATGCCTCTTTTACCACATTCGTGAAGCAATTCGATCAGCATTTTGGAATGAAGCAGGGGTTCGCCGCCCGAGAAAGTGACACCTCCGCCGGATTGGTCGAAAAACACCTGTTCCTTTGTGATAATTTCCATAATACCGGAAACAGTCATGGTTTTTCCCGATATTTCAACGGCTCTGGAAGGGCATACTTCCTCGCATTTCCCGCACATACTGCAACGTTCAGCATCGGTGGCAATGCCGTCAGGGGTGAGGGTTAGGGCATTTTCGGGGCAGGCCTCCACGCAGGTTCCGCATCCTATGCACCGGGATGCGGTATACATTTTTTCGGCCCCCGGTGAAATGCTTTCAGGGTTATGGCACCAGGCACATCGCAGGTTGCAACCCTTGAAAAAAATCACCACACGTATGCCCGGCCCATCGTTGATGGCATAACGCTTTATATCGAAAATCAGGCTTGCGGACATAGTGTTAGCTCATTCTGGTTTTTAGAGTTGAAAAAATCAAGGACCTGGAGCCCAAAGATTACTCCTTGTCAACAGAGTTGATGAATTTTCCTGATCAAATTCTAGTTATTTACGTTTCCATAGTCGACCTTCCGATTCCGATAGCCGGAAGGACAAACAGCTAAGTTATTGCATTAAAATGAATCATTCTCCGTCCGTTCAATCACTTCCTGCTGGAGATCGATATTCATATCGTTGAAATAATCGCTGTATCCGGCCATACGCACCATCAGGTCCCTGTAGTCCTCCGGACAGGCTTGTGCCGCCAGCAGGGTTGCCGTATCCACTACGTTGAACTGAATATGATGTCCGCCAAGGGTGAAATAGCTCCTGATGAGGTGTCCCAACTTTCGCAGGTCTTCCTCCTTACGTAGCAGGCCGGGCAAAAAACGCTGGTTCAGCAGGGTTCCTCCTGATTTGACATGATCAAACTTGGTGAGGGATTTAACAACGGCTGATGGACCGTGGGTGTCGGCGCCATGTGAAGGAGATGTGCCATCGGAAATGGATTTTCCTGCCAGGCGGCCGTTCGGGCTTGCCCCCATTACCTTGCCAAAATAAACATGGCAGGTGGTCGAAAGCATATTCAGGTGGTATTTGCCTCCGGGTTTAATATTGGGTTTGCCATCGATGCTGTTAACCAGGTCGTTGTAAACCTTTACGGCTATGGAATCGGCATAATCGTCGTCATTACCAAAAAACGGCGTGCGGTTCATGATAGTTTGCCTGAGAATTTCTTCCCCTTCGAAATTCCCTGAAACGGCATCCAGAACCCGGCCCATATCAAAGGTTTTATCTTCGAATACATGCTTTTTAAGTGCGGCAAGACTGTCGGTCACTGTCGCCAGCCCGCAGCATTGTATGTAGCTGGTATTATACCGGGGACCTCCATCGTAATAATCACGGCCTTTGCTGATGCAATCATCGATGACCACTGACAGGAAGGGAGCGGGTGCATACCTGGCAAACATGCGGTCGATGTAATTGCTTACACGCATTTTCTGATCAACCACAAACTGAAGCTGGGCCAGGAAGGCATAGTAAAGTTCTTTGTAAGTCTTAAAATTCCTCGGATCACCGGTCAGTATCCCGACACGTTTCCCGCTAAGGGGATTCAAGCCGTTGTTGAGCGTAACTTCCAGGATTTTAGGAACATTGAGGTACCCGGTGAGCAGGTAGGCCTCTTTTCCGAAGGCGCCCACTTCGATGCAGCCGCTGCACCCGCCTTCGCGGGCATCCTGGAGTGATTTTCCCTGGCGGAGCAATTCCAGTATGTAAATATCCGGGTTAAAAACCGAAGGATAGCCATGGCCCTGCCGTATGACATGAGCCGCTGCCAGGAGGAAGCGGTCGGGTGTTTTGGCACTGATATGTACCGAGTTTCCAGGTTGAAGAATATGCAGTTCTTCAACTACTTCCAGCATTATATACGAAACCTCGCTGGTTCCGTCGGTGCCATCTCCTTTGATGCCCCCGATATTTATATTGGTAAAATCGTTGTATGTACCACTTTCACGTGCCGTAATGCCAACTTTAGGGGGAGCAGGATGATTGTTCACCTTAATCCAGAAACAGGAGATAAGCTCTTTTGCCTGCTCTCGGGTGAGTGTTCCCTCAGCCACCTCACGATTGTAAAACGGTGCCAGGTGCTGGTCGAAATGGCCAGGATTCATGGCATCCCAGCCGTTCAACTCCGTTATAGTTCCCAGGTGGACGAACCAATACATCTGAATGGCTTCCCAAAGGGTACGCGGGGCATGGGCCGGCACCCACCGGCAAACGTCGGCTATCTTTTTTAATTCGGCGGCTCTGTCGGGATCAGGTTCAGTGGCTGCCAGTTTTTCGGCTAATTCAGCATGGCGTTCTGCAAAACATATCACCGCGTCGCACGATATAGCCATGGCATTCCATTCTTCGGCCTTGTCGGTAGCTTCGGGGTCGTTGATATAATCGAGAGAGTCCAGTTTGCCGGCAATTTCCTTTTTGAAGTCCAGCATCCCTTTCCTGTAGATTTTATCGTCGAGGGCGGTATGACCCGGTGCGCGCTGTTCCATAAATTCGGTAAATAAGCCGGCCTCATAGGCGGCTTTCCATGTTTCCGGTACATGGTTAAAAATGCGTTCCCTTTGTGTTTTACCCTGCCAGTAGGGAATAACTTCTTTTTCATAAAGGTCAATATCTTCCTGGCTGATGGTGTAGCGCTGCATATCGCGGGTGTTCAGCACATGGAAATCTTCCACACTATGGCAGGTAAGCTCGGGAAAAGTAGGGACGCATTTGGGTTTGGGTCCGCGTTCGCCTACAATGAGTTCGCCTTCACCCAGGTAAATAGTCTTTTTCCGGCAGTGATCCAGGAAATTTAAAGCCCGTAAAACCGGGATGGAATATTTCCCGTAATTCGCTTTGTAGAATGCAGTTTCGTGGACTGCTCTTTCGATCGACAGGGAGGGTACGGCTTCAAAACTCAGTTTCCGGAGTTTTTGAATGCGCTCGTTCATTCCGGGCCCTGTTTTGGTTTTAGGTGAGTCATAAAAATTACCTTCTGCAGTGGCAGGCCGTTGAGGCGAAGTGGTATGGGTTTTTATCTTTTCAAACATAATAATTCGTATTGTAAGTTCCTTGGAGTAAGTATTTTACAGGTAGGATGAAATGCACGCAGCCGGGAACTGCGAATGGAGAATGATCCGAAAAAAATGAAATACAGGAAAAAACTTAATTATAAAACATCAGGCACTCGAACAAGCGTCTGTAGCTTTTTATCAGGGTAGGAATATAAACTCTGGTTTCCATCAAGCCTGTTTTATTTATGGCAATTGGCCGTTCCGGGGAGAATACGGCTTACTGATACAAAAGTATATCAAAATTCAGAATGAGGGACAGGCGGTCCGGATATTTAGAAACAATCTAAATGTCTGCCTGCTCCCCGCTGTTGCGACTCTAGGAGGTAAGTGCGTAAAGGTTCACGGGTATCCTGGGTAAGGATGGTGATCTGGTAAATAGAATTGAGATTTGAAGTGGATTAAGCAAAGATTATTTTCTGAATAAATCAGACTTCCTGGGTTGTAAAAAAATACAGAGAGGTACAAACTGCCAATACAAGGGTAAAACGCGGAGAACACCAATGTAAACCTGCAAGCCACTTAAATTTTCGATTGCATATATTTGGGAATGGGACTTTTCGGGCTGAACTCAGCGATTGCTGACCTGAATTTAATGAACAGTCTGGTAAAAGAAACTGAATTTCCGGATTTACCAAGTGATTAGTTGTCAGACTGATATAAAAACTCATCACTGAATGCGATCTGAAGGTAAAACGAAACCGGACAATATGCCTGTTTAACAGCTGCTTGTTTGTACCAAAATTATCAGCCGGGCGATGTTTTACTCCCCCAAACCTGTACGATCACGATTCCTGCCAGCATCAAAAGGCAACCGACCAGGTTGCGCAGGTTAAGTATTTCGTTGAGCAGGAGCCAACCTCCAATCACCGCAAAAACGGTTTCGAAGCTCAAAATAATGGAAGCGTAAGCCGGGTGAACATGCTGTTGTGCCACCACCTGCAGGGTATAGGCAATTCCTACTGACATGAGTCCACCGTACAACAATGGCCATAATGCCTGCATAATAGTAAGGATTGAAACGGTTTCGAAGATAAAACCTGCGGTAAGACTCAAAACCCCGCAAATGGCAAACTGGAATGCAGAAAGAGGCAGTGCTGAATGGGTATCCACCAGTTTGTTAATGAGTTGTACATGTATTGCCCAGAAAAATGCGCTGAGCAGAATCAGCATGTCGCCTTTTTGCAATACCAGGGGACCATTCATGGTAAGCAGGTAAAGTCCAGCCAGAGCAATAAAGGCACCCATCCAGAGTAAGCGAGTTATATGCTGGCCGATAAAAACGCCTATCAGCGGGACCAGTATGATATAAAAACCTGTAATAAACCCTGCCTTTCCGGCAGTGGTATAAACCATGCCGGCCTGTTGCAGCGAAGCCCCTATAAAAAGAACCAGGCCGGCCAGGAGCCCGCCTTTTAAAATGTTTTTGTGTTTTGCGGATGGACGTTTCTGCCTGAATTTCATCCAGAATATCAACGGCAGCAGGGAAACACTTCCCAGTAAAAACCGTATACCGTTAAAAGTAAAAGGACCGATAAACTCCATGCCGGCACGCTGAGCCACGAAGGCAAAGCCCCAGATGGCTGCGGTAATCCACAACATCATAATGGCTTTGGGATTGTAAATGCCTTTTTGCATGATTTTTAAGTATTCCGCAAATTTACACCAATGATTCACAAATCCATTCAATTAATAATTGCTTACCTGCATATTTTGCATCCACATCCGACCCACTCCTCTCTCACCATCCCACTTTAACCTTTCACCTTTATCCTTTAACCTTCCCTTTCTCACCTCTCCCCATCCCACTTTAACCTTTCACCTTTAACCTTTAACCTTTCACCTTTAACCTTTCACCTTTAACCTTTCCTTTCTCACCTCTCACCTCTGACAAAACTCCTATCTTTGGCCTCTAAATTCCAACCGCATGCAACTCTTATTATTAAGCAATTCAACCAACCAGGGTGAGGAATACCTGGGCTGGCCACGTGAAATCCTCAGCCGATTCATCAAAAAAAATTCAATCAAATCCTGCCTTTTTGTGCCTTACGCAGGAGTTACCGTTGGCTGGGATGAATATAGCAGCCGGGTTCAGGAAGTCTTCGAATCATGGGGATGCCTTGTTCAACCTATACATACCGCAAACGATGCGGTACTGGCTGTGAGCCAGGCTGAATGCATAGTGGTTGGAGGCGGCAATACCTTTCGCCTGGTGCAAAAGATGCACGAAACAGGCATTATGGCAGCCATCAGGGCGAAAGTCTTGTCAGGAACACCGTTTATTGGATGGAGTGCAGGTTCCAACGTAGCCTGCCCAAGTTTATGCACCACCAACGATATGCCCATTATTCAGCCGGCCTCGTTCAACACGCTGAATCTTATACCATTCCAGATCAATCCGCATTATCTGGATGCCAATCCCGAGGGACATGGAGGCGAAACCCGCGAACAGCGGATCAATGAATTCCTGGCCCTGAATCCACAGGTAATAGTAGCCGGTTTGCGCGAAGCTACCGCGCTGCAAATGGATGGCGGGGAACTTCAATTGCTGGGAAACAGGCCGATGCGCTTATTTGTGGCCGGGAAAGAACCTGCTGAATATCAGCCCGGGACTGATCTCGCTTTCCTTTTAACCCACCTTGCGTCTAATCCGAAAAAAATAATTGCTGTTCAATAGATTGGCAGTCGTCGAGTTCAGATTTGTGTACTACAGATTTTCGCTTAACGAAGGGTGCATATTTATATTTCAGGGCATCATACAGTCGCCGTACCTGGTGGCTTGGCTCTGAGCAACGACGTATCATGATCACTTCATCCTGTACATTTTGGGCCAAAGTGGTAACGGCCTTCTGA
>CAIPFN010000345.1 GCA_903864265.1 uncultured Bacteroidales bacterium
CTTCCAGTTCAATTACGAAATAATTACCAACGACGAACCCATTAACAAGAGGCAATTCCGGAAAATGGGAATTTCAGAAGAAGATATTTCAAATTACAGGAAATATGGATTTTTGCCTTTGACTGCCGAAAGCGCGAAAACTTTTAAAACCCTGCCAAACGTTATTGAAGTGAAGCCTATAGTTTCGGACAAAGACTCCTGGGATCCGAGATTGTTCCCCTTCGATTCGACCTATCGTTACAATATTGACAACTACGGTCCTGTGTATATTCCCAAAGCCGGAGTCACTGTAAAACTTACCCTTGCAAATCTGCCTTTATACATCAGAGTTATAAAGGCTTACGAACTCAACAGCCTGGAGGTTAAAAACGGGAAAATATACATTAACGGGAAAGAAGCTACCTCCTATACATTCAAAATGGATTACTACTGGATGATGGGTGATAACCGCCATAATTCGGCCGACAGCAGGTACTGGGGATTCGTCCCTGTGGATCATATTGTTGGGAAAGCAGTATTTGTCTGGCTTTCGCTCGATAACGACAGGTCGCTCTTCGACGGTAAAATCAGGTGGGGTAAATTATTCCGAACCATTAACTAACGGTTGACAGCGGCTTTTTGTATCATCCCGGTACAATTTATGCTACAAAATTCCGTTCTTTCAATTCAATTTAATTTCTAAAACTTATCTTATACCTATGAAACGCAACCTACTTATCGCCTTGCTTCTTTTTTGCCTGCCCATGGCAGCTGTTTTTGCTCAGGGAAATACTAAAAAATTCTCCGGTACCATTACCTATAAAATCACCTACCCGGCTTCTTCCTCTAACCCGATGATTGCCACCCTGCCCACGACTCTCGAAATGCAGATTTCGGGAAACAAGGCAAAGACCGAAATGATGCTTCCCTTTGGAAACAATACCTTTATCATGAATGGCGATGATATCACCATTACCCGGCTGGTTGACCTTCAAAACGGAAAATATTTTGTTAAAAAAACAAAGGCTGATTTTACCATGACTACCACACCCATGGTGGTTCCTTTGAAAGAAACGAAGAAAATTGCCGGTCAGGATTGTAAGGCTTCGGAAGTAAACATGGTAAGTGCCGGAAAAACAACCAAGTCCAAAATATTCTATTCCGACGAACTGGGTGGAAATAATATATACTTCAACACCAACGTGAGATCGGTGAGTGGAATTATGCTTGAGTTTGAATACAACATCATGGGAATACCGGTTCAACTGAGCGCTATATCGGTTAACCCTGGCCGGGTATCCAATAAAGTATTCGAAATACCATCGGGCTATACCGAAACCACTGAAGCCAAATTGCGGGAAATGCGTGGTCCCATCAAGAAATAGAAACGGAAGGTCTATTCGACGAAAGGCAGATCTTTTTCATCCTGTGAAAGAGATCTGTTTTTTTTGATTTACAAATGCCCGCGGGCAGTCTACCAAATATTTCATATTTTTGCAAATGGTATAATCTGAAATAAAAATCTTTATCAGGCAATACAAAACCACTTACCGATCCTATCTGATTTAAAAAATAATGGCCCAAAACACTTCAAATTCCCTTCCCAGGAATACGCTTCAGGATGAGCTTCCCGGACAGCCCCCCGAGACCCGGGAGAAGAAGAAAGCCAGAACTCCCCGGGCCAGGCCGGAAGAAAACCTGGATATCAGGACCTCGCGGGTGGAAAAGCTTTCGCAGGTGGTGGGCATATTTTCGTTGCTGACCTCCTTTTTCCTGTTTGTTGCCATTATTTCATTCCTGATCAACTGGTTTGCAGGAGATGCGGATGATATTTTCTCCGGGATTGGATTTGCACGCATCATAAGCGACAAAACACTGGAAGCTAATAATATGGGCGGGCGGCTTGGCGCTGCAGCCTCTGTTCTGCTGGTTAAGCAAGGCTTCGGAGGAGGATCTTTGTTTATCCCCATCTGGCTGTTTGTACTTGGTGTACGCTTAACCCTGAAGCACAAGATTATAGCGCTCGGTTCGAGCCTCGGTTTTATACTGCTGGCCATGGCCTGGCTATCGGTTACCCTGGGTTTCCTGTTCCGTAATTCAGCACTTTCGATACTGGGTGGAATTTCAGGCTATGAGTCATCTATCTTCCTCGAGGGACTGATGGGCAAAATGGGGTTAATGCTCCTGCTGGTCTTTGTTTTCGTTGCCTTCCTGGTGATTGTATATAACTTTTCGCTTCACCAGGTAAAACCCTGGATGGAAAAACGTAAAAATAAAAGCCTGTCAGGCAGCGATGAAATTAGTTTAGACCAGAACCCGGAATTCACGGTCAATGCGCGTAACGCCTCCCAGGAAATCCCTGTTGACAAGTACAATACCGTTGAATTTGCCGTCGACGATTCCGAAAAAACAGGCTTCCATGGCAAAACCGGACAGCCCCAACCGAAAGCTACGGGAAACGAACAGGCCACCAATACACAGTTTGAACCGGTGGTTATGCCAAAGTCCAAACCCCAGGTGAATGCCCAGGTGGAGTTTATCGTTGAAACACCCGTAGTGGAAACGCCCTTTACAAAACCAGTATATATTGCTCCTCCTCCTGTAAAACCTGAGCCTGTTCCACAACCGGCCGTAGCTATTGACGACAAGGCGGTTGAACACCATGGCATGGATACAGCCTACGATCCCCGGCTCGACCTGGCAACATTCGTATTCCCGGGTATCGACCTGCTCGACGAATATGGTGTGGGAACCATCAGCGTTACCAAAGATGAACTCGAAGCCAACAAAAACCGGATCGTCTCCACCCTGGGCAATTACGGGATTCAGATCGATAAAATAAAAGCAACCATCGGCCCTACGGTTACGCTGTACGAAATTATCCCCGCCCCCGGCGTACGAATTTCGAAAATCAAGAACCTGGAAGACGACATTGCACTGAGCCTTTCGGCACTCGGCATACGCATTATTGCCCCTATTCCCGGAAAAGGCACCATCGGCATTGAGGTTCCAAATCAAAACCCTGCGATTGTAGGGATGAAAACGATAATAGCATCTGAGAAATTCAGGAATAACCACTATGATCTGCCTTTCGCCATCGGCCGGACCATCTCCAATGAAGAATTTGTTGCCGACCTCACCAAGATGCCCCATATACTCATGGCTGGCGCCACCGGGCAGGGAAAATCGGTCGGACTTAATGCCATCATCACCTCGCTACTATACCAAAAACATCCCTCGGAACTCAAATTCGTAATGGTCGACCCGAAAAAGGTAGAATTAACCTTGTTCTCGAAAATTGAGCGCCATTACCTTGCAAAACTCCCTGATTCGGAAGAAGCCATCATTACTGATACACGTAAAGTGGTCAGGACCCTGAACTCACTGAATATTGAAATGGATAACCGATACGACCTGCTCAAAGATGCACAGGTACGTAATATTAAAGAATACAACACCAAGTTTATAGCCCGCAGGCTAAATCCCCAGAGCGGGCATAAGTTTATGCCCTACATCGTTGTAGTAATTGATGAGTTTGCCGACCTGATACTCACCGCGGGAAAAGAAGTGGAACATCCCATCACGCGACTGGCCCAGCTCGCGCGCGCTATCGGCATTCACCTGGTAATTGCCACCCAACGCCCCAGCGTGAATATCATAACGGGTACCATCAAAGCGAACTTCCCGGCCCGTATTGCCTTCCGGGTGATTTCGAAAATCGACTCCCGTACCATTCTTGATACCGGAGGCGCCGACCAGCTGATTGGCCGCGGTGACCTGCTGATGTCGCAGGGAGGTGATATGATACGCCTGCAGTGTGCTTTTATCGATACCCATGAAGTAGAACGCGTTACCGAATTTATAGGCTCCCAGCGCGGATATCCTACCGCCTTTGCCCTGCCCGAATTTAATGAGGATGAGACGGAAATCCAGCAGGAACTGGATCCGGGTGAACGCGATGAATTATTCGAAGATGCCGCCTACCTCATAGTTTCGACACAGCAAGGATCTACCTCCCTGCTGCAACGCAAACTGAAACTGGGTTACAACCGTGCGGGACGTATTATCGACCAGCTCGAATCAGCCGGAATCGTGGGCCCTTTCGAAGGAAGTAAAGCCAGGGAAGTAAAAGTAGCCACCGAGTTCGCTTTGGAGCAATTTTTGAAAGACCTCAACAGCAAAAGAACCCCCGAAGAATATTGAAATAAAAAACTAAAAAAAATATGAAAAACCTAGTTTTGCTTGCCACAATCGTATTATTAAGCTACACAGGCTTCACCCAGACCGATAAAAAAGCTTCAGCCATTCTTGATGAAGTTTCCGTGAAAACAAAGTCTTTTAAAACCATCAGGATAGATTTTACGTATGCCATGGACAATGTGAAAGAAAAAATCCATGACAAATTCAAGGGAACGCTCTTATCAAAAGGGGATAAGTACAAGCTTACCGCTGCCGGGCAGGACGTGATCAGCGACGGCAAAATCGTGTGGACTTACCTGAAAGATGCCAACGAAGTACAGGTGAACAATATCAGCACCGACGATGATTCATTTACTCCTACCAAGCTCCTGAGCGGGTATGGAAAGGATTTTAAATCAAAATTCATTGAGGAGAAGGGAAATGATCAGATTATTGAGCTTTATCCGCTGAAAAAGGGCAAATCCTTCACCAAAGTGCAGCTGACCATTGACAAGAACAAGAAACAAATCAGTAAATTTGTCATTTACGACCGTAGCGGAAGCACATTTTCGTATATCGTTGATAAATTTATTTCGGATCAGGCTATCGGAGATACCGTTTTTTCCTTCAACAAGGCTGAACACCCCGGGGTGGAGATTAATGATATGAGGTAATACTTTTCAGGAATCAGGGAAGTTAACGGCGATTTGCATACTTCCGTACCTTGCCCCTATTTATCAAAGACTGAATTTCAAACCCTTACTTACCCATTTTCTGTCTCAGAATATCCCTGTCGATGTGGCACATCATTTTACTGCCAATGCTGCGAAAGCCGGGAGTTCCGTCAGCCATCTGAAATTCGATGGTGTCGTATAATTCCTGGAGTATATCCGGTTCGTTTACCGAAAGGCGGTACAAAATCTGGATACAATACATCTTCACAGCTACACTTTCGGTAAGCGAGAGCAACCACCTGAACGTGATATCCATCAGTTCTCCTTCCAGGTGAGGGGGAAAGGGCATACGGGCAATAATCCGGAGGGCATGGCGTTTCAGCCCGTCGTGGTTGAAGCGGGGAAGCATTTCGATCAGGCGGGGCAGGTAGGGCTCAACCCAGCCAGGTTTGTGTTCGGATGCTGTATCAATAATCCACGCGGCACGGCGCGAAACGGGTTCCTCTATGGCCAGGTAAATCTCCCACAGATCGTTTAGCAGCTCAGGGCGACGACTTACAATATCAGCCACAAAGTCAGTATACGAACGGGAATTCCCCTTCAGGAGCAATTCCCTGAAGTTATGTTCCTGAAGGCTCATGGAGTGCTTTTTAAGGTGAATATACCGGGAGCAAAATTAATTTATATTCCGCCGGTTTATCATAAAAAACTACAATATTGCCGGGTTCATCCGTTTTTTAATCACTTTTGCAGGCATTACCCAATTAACTCTTTATGAAGAAACGAATTACCGTATTTGTGCTGTACCTGGCTTTCTGGTATTGTATCTTTGTATTAGCCCGAATTGCCTTTTTATTGGTCTATTTCAGCAAAACATCCCAATTATCCGTTTCCGAAATATGCAATACTTTTTTTTATGGGTTTAAACTCGATATGGGAATTTCAGCTTATATTGTTCTATTGCCTTCCTTATTCCTGGCTTTTTCTTCATTTTTCAAAGGGCCATTTATTAAATACATTTACCACATATACACAGCCCTGGCCATAGTGCTTTGCACCACCATCATTTTGGGTGATCTGTTCATGTACCGGCACTGGGGTTTCCGCATGGATGCTACTCCCCTTTTCTATATGAGCAATCTCAAAGCGATGACGGCCAGTGTCAGCACCCTTACGGTTGCAGGAGGAGTATGCGGTATATTGTTTATTTCCGGATTACTTTATTTCAGCTACCTGAAATTATTTTCACCGGCATTCACTGCCTTGCAAAAAAGCCCCAAAGCGGTTTTCCTGCTGCTTCCTGCCACGCTTTCACTCTTTATAGTCATGCGGGGAGGAATAGGGATTTCGAGCCTTTCGACGAGTTCGGCCTATTTCTCAAAAAACCAGTTTGCCAATCACGCGGCCATCAACCCTATATGGAATGTGGGGTTTTCGATCACCGAATCCAGCGACCTGCAACGCAAGTACGTGTATTATAGTGAAAATGAGATGCATAAGCTGCTTGTGCCGCTGCATCAGGAGAATGGAAAGCTGCTTCAGTTGTTGAATACCGATCGTCCGAATATTATCCTGATTATTACCGAAAGCCTTACCGCTAAAGCGCTGGCAGCTACCGGGGGACGGGCGGATGTGATGCCACAACTGAACCAGCTGGTAAAAGAAGGCGTTCTGTTTAACCAGGTGTACGCCATGTCCGACCGCACCGATAAAGGGATTGCGGCCGTTTTGGCCGGTTATCCTTCGCTTCCCGGATCCAGCCCCTTGAAATACCAGAAACTCACCGGGAAACTGGCCTTTATCCCCGAAAAACTGAATGCGGCAGGGTATAGCAGCGAATTTTACTACGGGGGCACCCTGGAGTTTGCCAACTATCGTTCGTTCCTTGTACAGGCCGGTTTTGATAAAATGGTTTCGGATAAGGACTTCCCTCCTGCTGAGCTTAAATCGAAATGGGGTGCTTTCGATCACGTAGTTTTAAACCGCTGCCTGGCCGATTCGCCGGATAATGATACCCGTTTCTTTAAAACCATTCTAACTCTAACCAGCCATGAACCCTTCGAAACCCCTGTGGCTCAGGTTTTTAAAGGGGATGACGATGAAACCAAATACCTGAATTCACTCCATTACACCGATGCTTCATTCGGGGATGTTATAAAAGTGGCCAAAACCCGGAAATGGTGGAAAAAAACACTTGTCATCATCATTGCCGATCACGGTAGTCGCATGCCGGGCAACTCCGAATTATGGGAGAAATCGAAATACCATATTCCCATGATATGGCTGGGCGGTGCATTGAATGTGCAGGATACGGTAGTAAATACCATCGCTTCCCAAACGGATGTTGCAGCTACCTTACTGGCACAGTTGAAGATTGAGTCAAGCGATTTTAAATTCAGCAAAAACATATTAAACCCGGCCCAGGTGCCGTATGCTTTCTTCACGTTTAATAACGGATTCGGATTTATGAAACCCGACAATCTGCTGATATACAACACGATCACCAATACCTATTCAGGTTCCAAAGCCAATACCGACAGCATCAACGAAAAGCAGGGAAAAGCCTATCTTCAATCCATATTCATGGATGCATTCAATAAAAACAAATAGGTGCAGGCCGGTTCAATTTAGCTGAACCCGATGATAAAATCCTTGAACGACCAAATCAGCACTGGCTTATAGGCAAGTGTGGAACCATTAGCCCGTCAGTTTTTGGATTTCATTGGTTTTTTCACGGAGCGACCGTATTTCTCATATTCTATTTTCACTATGGTCGCAGGTTCATTGTCATCTTCACCGATCTGCGAAACCTTTGTGAATATCTGCGGATATTTTTCCTGTATAAAAGCCATGTAACGTTCAACCGTATTGATGATTAAACCATCTTTTTTGGTGTTGTTCCGGCGCAGGCTGGCTGTAAGAATATGAGTCACACCACCGTTCTGCAACTGGCTGAGCAAGGAATCGGGATAGTATATTTTCATCACCCTGCCTTCACCGATCATAGTTTTAAAAAGGCTGACGGAGGAAATATAGCTGAAGCCTGCCGACTTCACTTCACCGGTGAAAGCAGCCCGGGTACTGTCGGTTATTTTATCCACGAAGTAAACGGTATCGCCCACGAAAAGCATGGCCTTCATATTGTCCTTCAGCATGGTAAACAAGGTGGGCGTGAGTTGTTTGCCACTGAATTCCGAGTAGTTGAACAGCATGTAATCCGCTTCATTTTTCGTCCAGGTGTTTAAAAATGCATCCGTGCTGTATGCCGGCAACTGCATGATTCCATAAAAGTTACGGCCTTTCCCGTAAACAAATGAAATGGAAGGTTTACGGCAGGCGATAATAGCATCTTTGGGCAGGTTTAGAGCGGCCCATTCGCTGGCTTTCAGATAGTTTCGCCAGTCGGGGGTAAGCCCGCCGTATTCACCTCGTATTTCCTGGTTCGCTTTTACAGCCACAGCCGTATCCGCAAAACTCCTGAAGAAAAGGATGATGGCCATGAGGGGGATGACCACCTGCAGCACTTTGTACTTCTGAATCCCCGAAATATAGTAAATCAACGCAAACAGCATTAGAAGTAACAGGGGAACAGCCGGAATGATAAGGCGGCTCTGGTCCCATTTGGTTTGTAAAACAAGGAATGTAACCAGCAGGAACGAACCTGTGAGTAATCCTGTGAAAAACAGGTATTTATTCTTCCTGAAGGTGATAAGCAAGGATGCAAGGGCCAACAGATAAATAAATACGGTAAACAAAGAATTGACGGTCATAACCGGATCCAGACCTCTCAATCCGATGATGACGGCAAAATGTTTCGAAATATACAGGTTGGAGTTCACCAGGAGTCTTGTAACAAACCCGGCCAGGTCCTCCCTGCCGGCCTGCGGATTATAAAAATCCTTGTTCATCAAACCGGAACCCTGTGAAGCTATCTGTAAGCCATCATCACTCCACAACATATATTTTATACCCTGAAAGGCAATTACAACCACTGCAAATGCAGCCATGGAATACAGCAGGTTTTTCCACTGCCCGCGCAGCAGGAAATAACC
>CAIPFN010000346.1 GCA_903864265.1 uncultured Bacteroidales bacterium
AACCTGTAAAAGTTAATTCCATTTGTTAACATTGCAACAATTTCAGTATCGGCAGCCATGCGGGAAGTAAAAAATATGGCAGCAATAAATATAAACAACGGACTGAACAGGTTTAACAATACCGGAATAAAGTTCATGTAATAATCAAAAATGATTGCCTTAACGGGAGCTTCATTCTTCACAAAATCGTCAATCTTTTCGGCAAAATCGAATACAATAGCGATGAGTATGAACATACCTATTATTAAAAGAAAGGTAAGGAAGAACTTTTTAATAATATACAAGTATAATATCTTCATACTAGAGTCGTTGCGACAGTTTTTCCGTCATGATTTTTTTCCATTCCATAAAATCACCGGCTTGCAAATGTAACCTGATTTGATCCATCAACCAACTATAAAAAACAAGGTTATTGATCGATGCAATTTGTGCAGCCTGGAATTCCGACATAAGCACAAGATGCCGTAAATAAGATCTCGAACAATAGTTATCGATAAAGCTCATTGGCGGATCATTTATCGGACGATTATCGAATTTCCATTTTTCATTTTTGATATTGATCACCCCATCAGGAGTGTAAAGCAATCCATGCCTTGCATTGCGGGTAGGAATAACACAATCGAACATATCAATTCCGAGTGCAACCGATTCGAGGATGTTGATGGGTGTTCCAACTCCCATAAGATAGCGAGGTTTATCAACAGGTAAAATATTGCAAACGATGTCGGTCATTTCGTACATCATCTCATGGGGTTCGCCTACCGATAATCCACCAATAGCATTCGCTTCGGCATCCTGTTCTGCAATATAAGCAGCTGAAGCTTTACGAAGTTCGGGATATGTACTGCCCTGTACAATCGGAATATACGTTTGTGGATAATCATAGACATGCGAAGTTTCAAGAAACCTGCTTTTAAACCTGCTGAGCCATTTATGTGTAAGATGCATCGACTTTTCAGCATAGTTATATTCACAAGGATATGGCGTACATTCATCAAAAGCCATTATAAAATCGGCACCTATGGTTCGTTGGATATCAACAGATATTTCGGGGCTGATAAAATGACTTGATCCATCAATATGTGATTGGAAAGTAACCCCATCATCCTTAATCTTGCGATTATGAGCCAATGAATAGAGTTGATATCCACCACTGTCGGTGAGCATGTGTCTTTTCCATCCGATAAATTTATGAAGTCCTCCAGCACTTTTCAACACATCCAAACCGGGTTTTAAGTACAAATGATAAGCATTTCCAAGTATAACTTTTGCATTAATATCAACTGCAAGTTCGCACATATGCACAGCCTTAACAGTACCGTAAGTGCCTATAGGCATGAAAACAGGTGTAGAAATTTCGCCACGCAAAGTAGAAATAATACCTGACCTCGCCTTACATAAAGGATCTTGAGGCAGGATTCTAAAGTTCATAGGGTTTGTTTATATGTGGACAAATTAAATCAAAATATTGCAGCCAACATCAAAATAATTTATAATTTTCCC
>CAIPFN010000347.1 GCA_903864265.1 uncultured Bacteroidales bacterium
CCGGCGACAGGCAGCGCCCTTATTATTTATCCAACAACAGCTGCAAAGCCTTAAAATCCAGGTTATGTTCCACCTGGCTTCCGTAATTCAAACCTGGAGTATTGCCTCCCCACATCCAGTACACGACTAAAAACCGGGGCTCATAGGCCGGAAGTTTTGGGCTAAAATAACTGTCGTTTACCACTACCAGCATCCGGCCTTTATTTTCGGTTAAAAAATTTTTAAAATCGCTCTTATGATATCCCGATCCCAGGATGGCGGGCTTTGAAAGTTCGTATTCGGTTTGTTCCGCCAGAAAAGCCTTGGCGGGCCGTATATCTTTCAGGTAGTTCAATTCCCACACCTTAAGCGCATCTTCCTGGCTTTGCTTATCCGATACATAGTCCTGTAAATAGCGGCTCTTTGCCAGAGCTTTTCCCTTTTCGTCAGCGGCATAAGCCCCGGCATTATCATACCCCTTTTCCTTCACAATTTCTTCTTCAGCTTCAGTCCGTACAGGCCTTTGCAACTCGTACCCTATATCTTTTTGATATATCTCTTCCCTATATTGTAAAAACGCTACTAAAAACTGCTTACGGCTAACCGGAGTATAAGGCAATTGCCCGGGCCGGGCTATCAGCAGGGTTCGCGAAAATTGTTTTCGTCCCTGCAGTTCATTCCCGTCAGCACCTGCAAAGAGTAAAAAGTCACCCAGCTTCCCGATCAGTGGTGTAAGCTGATACATCTGTTTGTTCCCGATTTTGAAATCAGGATCTTCTACGGCAAAGCGGCCAAAAGCATTGGCCCAGATAAAGAACCAGTCACCGGTTTCGTTGCCTGCTTTTATTTTATGCTGAAAGGTATCGCAGTAATATTCCATGAAATCGGCCGTCAACTCATAGGTTTGCGGGCCGTTGACCCCCAAACTCACATCTTTCCCTTCACTGAACCAGTATTTGCCTTCCGTTCCCTGAGGCGTGTATGCCGACTGCAAGAGTTGCATCATTTTATCCATTCGCTTTGTAGCTTCCGGCGATTTAGCCTTGTCGGCATTATAAGCGGTACTTTTAGTCCATTTGCCCGTGATCGCCATCAAAGTATCATCATTGCACTGACCTGCTGCCGGAAGTGCAGCCGAACATGTAAGAGCAACAAGAGCAAAAAAAAGGATTCTCATGGTTTGACAGGTATTAACAGTGGTTTGACCAGGTACCGGCTCTATCGTCCGGCTACCGGAAGCCCCATCCGGGTTTGTTGACCATCAGGAAGCACTGATTTGCTCATTTAAATACTTTACATCTCAGATAGGCAGAAATCATATCCCCTGGGCCAGGCAGGCAAGCTGTTATACGGCGAAAACCTGCTGTAATCCATCTTGCCGGGTGTTCCTACCGATCGGGATTCCCGGGCAGGCTCCTGGCCTATCCCCATTCGGGCATTATACCATTACCTAATATTTATCTATTGATTTTCAATCATTAACATGAATGAGCCAGGAATTCCGGGCTTAGAATTTCAATAATAGAAGGAGTGCTAAAAATGAAGCATAAAGATACATCTATACATTCAATATCATAGATATTAAAAGTAATTGATGCAAAATGCAGTAATATACTGAATGGAAACCGGGAAATTTCTACCTGCGCAATTCGAAATTACTTCCCAGGTAAACTTTACGGACCTGTTCATCCTCAGCAAGTTCCTGGGCTGATCCCGATTTGAGTACCGAGCCTTCGAAAAGCAGGTAGGCACGGTCGGTAATATTTAATGTTTCGTGAACATTATGGTCGGTAATGAGAATACCGATATTTTTAGCCTTGAGCTTAATGACAATATTCTGAATATCTTCAACGGCAATAGGGTCGACGCCGGCAAAAGGTTCGTCGAGCAAAATAAACTTAGGATCGGTTGCCAGTGCACGGGCAATTTCGGTACGGCGACGTTCGCCTCCTGAGAGCTGTATGCCCATATTTTTGCGCACATGATTAAGTCCAAACTCCTCGAGCAGGGATTCCAGCTTTTCGGCCTGTTCTTTTTTCCTGAGTTTCGTAAATTCGAGTACGGCCCTGATATTATCTTCGACGCTCAGTTTACGGAAAACAGATGCTTCCTGTGCCAGGTAACCTATACCAATCTGTGCCCGGCGGTAAACAGGCTCATCGGTGATATCGCGATCGTCGAGAAAGACTCTGCCCTGCAGAGGCTTGATCAGGCCCACGATGATATAAAATGAGGTGGTTTTCCCGGCGCCGTTCGGCCCCAGCAAGCCCACAATTTCTCCTTGTTCCACCTGGATGGAGACATGGTTCACGACGGTGCGTTGACGGTATTTTTTAACTATATCTTCGGTACGTAATATCATAACGATGCATTCACGGGGTAAAGGTAGTAAAATATTGGTCTGAAAGGATTCGGGGTAAAGGCATAAGGGATCAGGACTACAATTTTGCTGTCAGGCTGTCGCTTGAGATCCCTGCAATGGCTGTGAGTTTAAAAATCAAAGCTCATGGAAGCCATAATGCCAAAAGGTTTAATATTGGGGTGGTCGTTATATCCCAACCGCCATATGGCGTCCACGCGCAGAACCCTGAAAATATTCTCAATCCCTATCCCGGCTTCCATATACGGTTTGGTGATCGGATACCGCCCTATAGGCCAGGCGTTGTATTTCAGATTATCGGCCGAAATATTCCCAATAGCACCTTTGAGTGTGGCCACTTCACGCCATTTCAGTTTTCGTATGGCCGGGATACGGTTCAGGAAAAAGCCTTCCATATGGTAGATCAGGTTATACGTGGCATATTCGTCTCCGACAAATTCGTAATAATTCATCAGGTTAAAGGCATAATCATCGTGATAGAAGGTTTCGTTACCGGGGAAGATATTCAGCAGGGGAAAAGGCAGAGTTCCCCAGGTTTTCCCGGCTTCGAGGGTATACTTGAGCCATCCTGCCGAAAGAAAGTTGAACCACTGTGAAGCATCGAAACGCACGTTATGGGAATTATAGTCTCCGTTGAATAAACCCTTTACGCCATAAGCATAGTGAAAATCGAAAACAGGGTATTGAGAACTGATGACCACCCGTTCGAATTCTCCTGCATAAGCTTTTTCGCGATAGCCGTAATGCAGATCGAATGAAAGCTCGGTAGTGGTAATCTGGTTGCGGGGTACATAATCTTTTACAACCGGATCCCATAGATTGATGCCGGTTCCTCCCAGGGTGAAAATCCGCCGGTTGGTAACGGTTATAGTGTTGTGGAATCCTGTAAACCATTCATGTTTATAGGAGCCCTTATATTCCGAAACCATGGTAAGTTTATCCTGTGGGTTTCGTCTGAAGAGGGAGTTGAGGATAAAATCCTCCCTGAACGCTCCCTGCCCCATACCCAGCTGTTCCATATCATATTTATACGAACCGGTGAGCACCCTATCGGGTTTCTTCCCCAGCATGTACATGAACCAGGCGTTGTATTTCAGGGTTTTATCGAGTGTGCCGTAAGCCAGGTAGCCATTGAGTAACAGCCGTGTCGAAAAAGCATTGCTGGTGCGACCTCCCAGCCTGAAACGGTTTCCTTCGAGTGCATTGTAACTGTATGTGGATGCATAGGGGCCATATTCCAGATTTCCTTTTATGTAATACCCGGTTGCAATCATCCGGATCACATCCACATAGGTTTTAAATATCGGCATTTGTTTCAGGGTATCACTCAGGCGATACACTGAGGCCTCACGGTGAGTGAGTGCTTCGGGCCTGGACTTATTCCAGAAATCCTCGGTTTTTCGGTTTGCATCATCCAATACAATGACATTGTTGGGTACCGAATAGATTTTTTCATCACGCACAGGCGCAAAATCATATTTGGAATACAATACGGTCCGGGTACCAAAAAAGCCCATGGTAATTTTGGCATCCTCCACCACATTGAAGTCGGCAATGGTTTGTTCGCGGGTAAGCACCCATTTGCCATAGGCCAAATCAAATTCCTGTGAAATGACCATGTCGTTCACAAAATTGATATTGGCATCGCCAACCATGCGCATTTCCAGTTTTTTAATGGCAAAGGAAGTGTCGTTCACCCAGAAGTTGCCGGTAAACGCAAACTCCTGTTTCCGGCGGGGTTTAAACATCACGTTATAGCACCATTTATTGCCGACAAAACTGGAGTCGACCAGGTAGTAGCGGTAATACAGCAGTCCGAAGTTAGAGATAGGACTCACAAAATTTTTCTGGAACAGACCGATGAAATTATCGTATATTTTCACATCCTGGGCCATGTTACCCACAAACTGCGACATACTCGGGTTATCCACTCCCGATATCTGCGAAGCACGGATAATCTCCTTTTTCACCCTGGGGGTGCGACGGCAGTATAAATCCGAGAAGGTCTCGGAAATCATGACCGGAAGATACACCTTGCCGTTAACCACACTGGTATCCATTTGCGCAAAAACAAATTTGAACGGTTCAAGAATGCGCCTGTTGCGAAATTTATCGCTCAGGTTATTCACATCAAACTGCATTTTAGTGTATGCCTGGCACTGGAAAGTCTCCACCTTATCCGGGTCATTCATGGGCTTATTGCTGATGATTTTCCGAAGCAGTATTTCGGCCGGATTTTCACGGGGATGTATCACAACTCCCTGTAGTTCATATTTTTCGGGCTGCATCATTATATCTACCGACTGGAAGCGATTTCGCTGGATCGGAAGAAACACTGTATTGTAGCCGATATACGAAGCCACCAGGGTATCGGTACCTTTGCGCGATTCAAGCGAAAAACGACCATCGAAACCGGTTGTGGAGCCAATCTGTGTATTTTTAAAATAAATACTTACAAATGGAAGGGTATCGC
>CAIPFN010000348.1 GCA_903864265.1 uncultured Bacteroidales bacterium
CATTCATATCTGTAATTGACAAATCGCTTTTAAATACAGGGGGAAGAAGTTTGATTGTTATTTTGTCAGCCTTAACCGGATTCGGGTATATTTTAAAAACACCCTTTGTTTTTACTTGTCTTTCATCAACCGATAGCACTGCAAATACGTCCTGTTTATTGATTTTATAAACAGAACTTCCGTCGGCTACAGCAAAGCCGGTAGTATCCCCGGTAAAGCATAATGAATAAAATCTGATATCATTGAAATCCATTTTCCAGCTACTTCCGCCATCAGTAGTTTTCCATATTTCTTCATACCAGTTGGTAGGAGGATAGCCAGAGTTATTTATCAGATAACCGATATCCGAATTAACAAAGCAGACTGATCTAAGTCTACAGTATGGATAAGTAGAATTTATTTCCCAGGAATCCCCGTTATTAGTGGTTTTAAAAATTTCGCTGGTATTCCCACTATTCCCAACAGCAAAACCCGTTGTTGAGTCGGAAAAACTGAAAGAGTTAAATGTAGTGCCTGAGCCGGTAGGTACTATATTCCAGGTATTTCCGGAATTGGTTGTTTTGAGAATCGTTCCAACCGCACCTGCAGCAAACCCAGTACTGCCATCAATAAAATAAATACAGTTTATGTTTTGGCTACATACAAATTGCTTTGTCCAACTGTAACCGCTATTTGTTGTTTTTAATATCATTCCGCTGTCGCCGGCAATATAAGCCGTTGAATCATTACTCATAAATACTGAATTCAGCCATTTGGAAGTTCCTCCTTCCTGAGTACTCCACGTCACCCCACCGTTAGTTGTATGCACTATGGTGCCTGCACCTCCAACAGCAAATCCGAGACTATCGGTTGCAAATGAAACAGAATATAAAGCATTTGCAGTATTGGAATTTAATTCCGTCCAGGTTATGCCTGTATCGGCCGTTTTAATTATTTTTCCATATCCGCCCACGGCATAACCCGTCGTATTACGAGGGAAATTCACGGAAAACAGGTTATCCAGAAAACCAAAATTCTTCATTTCCCAGGTAGTGCCTCCATTTGTCGTTTTCAAGATAATCCCTCCTGAATTTATAACATAACCTGTGTTCTCGCTGCTAAAAAACGCTGAAGTTAAATTATCGGTAGCATCAGTTGAATGATGTAAAATTGTCCAGTTAGCACCAGCATCAGTAGTTTTCAGAATGAGCCCAAACTGACCTGAAATATAACCGGTAACCGCATTAGTGAACGTTATTGAGTATAAATCCTCATAGTTTGAATTAGTCAATTGGGTCCAGTTGCTGCCGCAATCGGTTGTTTTATAAATTGAATGTTCGCTGCCCACAATATAGCCTGTGTTTTCATCAGTAAAACAAACTGATTTTAAGCTACTTCCCATCGATTGCCTGTACCAGCTTATTCCTCCATCAGTGGTTTTCATAACCGAACCTCCTTCACCTGCAATAAAGCCTGTACTGCTATTTATAAACCACACAGAATGTAGTTCATAAACTTCCCATATCGGCTCCGGCGTTATAGTATTCCAGGTATTACCGCCATCAGTGGTTTTTAAAATTATGCCATATCCACTGTTATTGCTCATATGTTTTCCAACTGCATAACCAAGATTAGCATCAACAAAAAACACCGAATTTAAATCATCCGTTGTTCCCGAAAACAAACTTGTCCAATTTGAGCCACCATCCGTGGTTTTTACTATGGTGCCGGCATTCCCGACAGCGAAACCTATTAGTGAATTAACGAAACGCACTGAATTCAATGGCTGATTGATATCAGTGGCCAATGTTACCCAGTTATATCCGGCATCAGTAGTCCTTAACACCAGACCAATGGAATTATCATTTTCACCAACAGCAAACCCGATTTCCGGGTTAACAAAACTGACAGATGATAAACTTCGGTTTGCCATCCAATGGGAGTATGATGTACGGTACCACTGGGCATTTAACAAGTATGCCTGGACGAGCAGAAAAGTTATCACGTAGATTTTTTTCATTTTTTTATTCATTAAATGCAATTGGTTTGCAAATACCTTGGGGTAGTTACAGGCAAAACAACTAAATAATTAATAGATTCACTTTTCATTTTCATTGTATTTAGGTGTGTTTACAATAAACATTTCAATACTAAATTCTCTCTAAATACATGTCTATATAGACACCTGAAAACGCCTTTACCCCTACAAGGGAGAAAAATAAATATTGCTGGCTTACATATTTGAGTACAGTTTGAGAATTGTCGGTGAGGAGTACACTGTTGTATGTCGTAAACCAGGAAGAAAAAATGATTTCAAGAATGCATGAGACTGCAAAACCGCGGCAGGGCGGATGGATGTGGCGTTCTGTTCTTGAACCGGGGTATTTTCAGGCTAAGTTTGAAGTGGAGATAGAGGTTAAGGTGGCGCTTGCTGAATTTATAGCAGAACAGACCTCACTTTTCATATCCTGAATTGTCGAAAGAATATGCCTCATGCCTGGGTGTTTTCGTATGTAAAAGCTCCTGCTTATTCAATAAACATTTCACTCTTTGCAGTGCCAAGCATGATTTGGCGAAAAAAAACGGCTACTTTACTCATGGTGAACTCGGGTGAGAATTCCGTGGGCATATGAGGCGCCCCTTTTTTGATATACAATACCGATATGCTGTTTGCGGCCAGAAGCCGCCGATGAATGCACAGCGAACCAAATGCGGGGGTTTTATGGCAGCCCAGGAAATAGCCTTTATCAATAGGGACAAGCTGATCCTTCGAACCATGAAAACTGATGGTAGGGATGGCAGTGGATGAAGTTATGAAAGCTGAATCGGAAATGGCACCCGACTTATTGCAGATTCCTTTGATGGTATAGGTATGGGGTAGATTATTCCCTGAATTATTGAGCGTACCCAGCGAAATGGCCATTTCAGGATCTCCGCCCACCCCGTCATTATCGGTAGCATAACTGGCATTCAAGGCAATGGCTGCGCCGGCGCTTTCGCCGCCTGTAAAAATCCAGGAGGTATCAATATTATAGAGCTTCGCTTTGGAAACCAGGAACCTGAGGGAAGCCCGGGCATCCTGCATAGCCCGGTATTCGGCCTGGGAAAGGGTAAAAACGGACCCGTAGCAACCGCTTTCGCTGCGCCATCCCTTCCGGTAATTGATGCTGACGGCTATAAATCCCGAATCGGCCATAATGGCACACTGGCTCTTCTGCCACTCTTTGTTTCCTACCTGGTAACTGCCTGCATGCATCATGACAAAAAGAGGGAATTTTTGCGCAGCTTTGGTTTGGGCGGGGAAATAAATGTCGAGGGTAAGATGCTGCGGAAGGCCGGTGGTATCGGTGCTGACTGCATATTCCACATTTTTCAGCACATATGCCTTCACAGGGACAAAAGGGGCAGGAGGCTTTACGTTGGCACATCCTCCAAAAAGCAGGGAAGACAAAGAAAATAAAAGAATAAAAACCAGGTAGCGGGGCTCGAGGATTTCATTTTTATAACAGAACAATACGTTGGACACTTGATAATATAACTTATGTTTCCATGTTTTTTCCGGCAACCTGCTAACAGGGGTCAGTTCAATGCACATCATATACGAATCAGGGTGTTGTTGATAAATCAGATACAATATTACGATTTTTTCAAAGATAAACGGCGGGCCTCCGGCCTGTTTTACAAAAACAGCTTTCGATAAAATTTGCTTCATAACCCTCATATTAGTATTTTTACCGGCCGGATAAGCTTTGTAAAATACCGGAATATCCTGCCTGTTCAGGATACGGAAGCATCCGGAAATAGGAAGATCCATCTTGCTGAAATATTTATACAGAAACAGTCATGTAGCTCTGTTTCAAAATGATAAAGAATGACCAATACTAAGATTATGAAACTTTCTGTAATAATTCCTGCCTATAATGAGCAGGCCACCATTTACAACATCCTGAAAAAGGTCAGCTCGGTTGAGCTAATCGGTGGTATACAGAAGGAGTTAGTGGTAGTAAACGACTGTTCGGGAGATGGCACGGAGGCTGAATTAACGCGCTTCCGCCTCGAAAATCCCGACATACTCATCAATTACCAGAAACATGCGGTAAACCGGGGGAAGGGCGCGGCCCTGCGCACGGGGATTCAATCAGCTACTGGTGATTTCATTATTGTTCAGGATGCCGACCTGGAGTATGATCCCCGCGAATTCAACATACTGCTTCAGCCCATCCTGGATGGCTTTGCCGATGTGGTATACGGAAGCCGGTTTGTAGGGGGGAAACCGCACAGGGTATTATTCTTCTTTCACACCATCGGAAACCGCTTTCTTACTTTTTTATCGAACCTGCTTACCAATATCAATATCTCGGATATGGAAACCTGCTATAAGCTTTTCAGGTCCGAAATCATCAAAGGCATCAACCTGAAAGAAAACCGTTTTGGATTTGAGCCTGAAGTAACGGCCAAGATCAGCCGCATACCCAATATCCGGATTTACGAAGCAGGCATTTCCTATTATGGCCGTACCTATGCCGAGGGGAAAAAGATCAGCTGGAAAGATGGCTTCAGGGCTATTTATTGCATCATCAAATACAATATTTTCAGCAGATGAAAGAATTCGATTTTAAGCCTGTGGATACGGAAGGGGAGGATACTTTAAATACCATCGCTTTAGCCAATCACTTCAACAGCTGGATGTACCATTCCATCAAGCCTTTCTGTACCGGCCGTATACTTGAAATCGGCAGCGGAGTCGGGAATATATCCGAGTATTTTATCAACGACAAAGCCAGTATTTTCCTGAGTGATATACGCGAAGGGTATTGCGAATCGCTGCGCAGGAAATTTTCGGCCAGCAGCACCTTCCTGGGTATTGAAACCATAAACCTGGTGGATGTGGATTTTGACATCAAATTCAGTATGTATTTTGGAAGTTTTGATACCGTTTTTGCTTTAAATGTAGTTGAACATATTTTTGATGATCAGTCGGCCGTGTCGAATTGCTATAAATTATTAAAGCCGGGAGGAAAACTGATTGTCCTGGTGCCGGCTTACCAATGGCTATACAACGATTTCGACAAGGAACTGGAACATTACCGCAGGTATACACGTAGGCGTCTTGAATACTTGTTTAGTGCAGGCCATTTCAGGGTATCACACAGCAGGTATTTTAATGCCGCAGGCATTGCCGGCTGGTTTGTTTCGGGTAAGATGCAACACCATAAGGTCATTCCTGCCGGGCAAATCAGGCTCTACAACAAGTTAGTGCTGCTGTTCCGCTTATTCGACAAACTGATATTTAATTCCTTTGGACTTTCGGTAATTACGGTAGGGGAAAAGATATAAAACAAGATTGGCCGGTGCGAAACAGGTTTTCGCAGCTATACATCAATCCTAAAATGATTATATACCGCCCAACGGCTGAACCTGCATTTGCTGAAAGGATGAGGCTGTAGGCTGATGGTCTGTCATATACAGGGCAAACAGCCGAATACTGATTTATGGCTTTCATTATCCCTTGGAGTGCATGGGTGCCGCAAAGCAAAAAACGCATATAATTTGCCGGTATAACTTTGAATGAGTAGCTTTGTCAGTTGGCTGAAAGCAAATACCCTCTCCCCCAACCCAATGAGATATGAAATTTACCAATAAAACGCTGGCTCCCTTTGTATTGCTCCTGCTTGCCCTGGTGCTGATCATTGTACAGTGGTTATCAACAGGCGTTAACGGGGACACCGATTCAGTGACCCATTTTCAGATAGCACGCTATGCTTTTACCTATCCTGCCTTTTTCCTGAATCACTGGGGCAAACCATTGTTTACCATACTATCGGCTCCTCTGGCTCAGTTCGGATATACCGGGGCTATCGCTTTTAACCTGATTTGCGGATTGTTGAGTGCCTGGTTTGCCTACCTTATCTGCAAACGCCTGGAGTATCGTCATGCCTGGGCTGCCCTCGTTTTCACCATTTTCACACCTGGATACCTGCTTATTATGTACAGCAGCCTCACAGAAATCCTTTTCAGCCTGGTGCTTATTACATCCATTTACCTGTTTTCGAGCAAACGCTTTATCTGGTCGGCCATACTCATATCGCTTATCCCTTTTGCACGTACCGAAGGGGTGATGTATATCGCGCTTTTCATACCTGCTTTGCTGTGGATGAAACAATATAAAGCGCTGCCCTTCCTACTGAGTGGGTTTGCCGTTTTCAGCATTGCAGGCTGGCCTGTGTATCACGACCTGTTGTGGTTTTTCACCAAAATGCCCTATACCGTCAGCAGTTCCGCTTTATATGGCAAGGGTTCGTTCTGGTATTATTTCGGGATGATGGATAGGTTAATCAATTATCCGCTTCTGATTCTTGGCATAACAGGGCTTGTTGGCATACTATTGAGGCTTAGGTCCGAAATTAAAAACCTCCGCGATATTAAAACGGCAACGCTCTACATACTGGTAATCCCTGCTTTTTTCGGTTTTATACTGGCACAAAGCTACCTTTGGTGGAAAGGACTCGGTGTACTGGCATCGGACCGCTTTATGGCCTGCGTACTGCCACTGAGCGCCATTATGGCCCTGGCCGGTTTCGACCGTATCATGGAAAAAGCAAAAAGCAGCAAAGTCCTTTATTATGTACTCGGGGTATTTATCATCGCAATAGTAGCTTATAAGCCTTTCAGCGACAAAAGATTACCCATGAAGACAGGTATTAATTTTGTCGTGATGGAACAACTTGCCGACTGGCTTAAGACCACCCCTTATTCCGGCCGTATGGCGTATTATTCTGATCCTATGTTCCCTTTTTACATGGATATAAATCCTTTTGACACGCAGCGTTGTTTTAAAATTTATTCATACGAACACACGGATCCGGCCAGTATACTCAAGCCGGGCGAATTGCTGATATGGGATGCTCAGTTTGCCGGTTTCGAGGGCCACCTGCCTTTCGATTCGCTGATGAAAAATAACAAGCTGCGCCTGCTGAATGTTTTTACGCCCGTTGAATCTTTTACCATCATCGGCGGCGCTAAATACAAGCTGGCCGTATTTATGAAAGCCGACCGCGACACCACAAGATCCGTTTACAAACAGTTCTATTTTAACGGTTACGAGAGCAGCCTCACCGACAAACAGCGTAAGCAGGTTTCGACCGAATACGTCAGCGGAGGAAAGCAATCCATTATGATGACCCCTGACTACGTTTACGGACCTACAGCCGAAGGCAGCCTGAAAAGCCTGCCCGGCTTCAGCAGCATTTCGTTAAGAGCCAGCGTACGCATACTGGTTCCGACAGCCGCTGACAAAGGCCAGGTTTTACTGGTAATGAGTATTGAAGACCAGGACCACAAGGTTTATAAATACGGGGTGGCCAAAGATTCGGAAACTTCGTATAAACCAGGCGAGTGGTTCGACCTTGTACTGACCGATATTGTCAACCATGGCACTCCCGCCGATGGCACTTATAAAATATATGTGTGGTACACGGGTAAAAATAAAATTTATATCGACGACCTGAAACTGGAGTACCTGCCGGTGGGGTATGAGTAATGTGGGATGTATGATTTCGGATGTATGATTTCGGATGTATGATTTCGGATGTATGAATTCGGATGTATGAATTCGGATGTATGAATTCGGATGTATGATTTAGGATGCAAGATTTAGGATGTAAGATTTGGGATGTAAGATTTAGGATGTAAGATTTAGGATGTGGAAAGAAGAGTGAAAACGGGGAAAGCCTGCATAAACATTAAATTGCTTGTTGAGGATTAATTGCACCGAGAACCGATCTGCTGAAAGCAGCGCGACAACACGGCATAGCAGGAGAAGGTTGAATGCCGTTTTTTCGCCCTGCTCCTATAGCCTTAGCCGCTAAAACTTTTTCTCCGCCTCGCCCATTATTGATTTATAAAATTAACCGGAAAGAATGAACGCCCTCCCAAGCTTTAAAAAAGCACCCTCCTTGTGGATCAGTCTTTTGCTGATAGCCGGAATAGTGTACTTCCGGTTTGTGTATCCCCCGGTTAACATACTTTCGTGGGATGTGTTCGGGTATTACCTTTACCTGCCTGCGACCTTTATTTACCATGACCTGCGGCTCACCGACATCAGCTGGGTTCACCGTATAATGGAGCAATACCAGGTTACTTCCACTCTTTACCAGGCAAACGCGATGCCTGCAGGCGGATGGGTGATGAAATATTCCATGGGCATGGCGCTGCTGAATGCCCCTGCTTTCGTGCTTGCGCATGTTTTCAGCCTTGCAGCCGGGTATAAAGCCGACGGATTTTCACTTCCCTATCAGTATGCATGGGCCATCAGCGGCTTGTTTTATGCCACAGCAGGGATACTGATGTTACGCAGGATACTTCTGGTGTTTTTCGGCGAAAGCATCAGCAGCCTGGTACTTATTATAATAGTACTGTCAACAAATTATTTTCAGCTGACGGCCTTCGACGGTTATCTTTCGCATAATTACCTCTTTACCATATATACTTTTATAGTCTGGTTTACAATCCAATGGCACAGGCAGCCAAAATGGAAATACGCTGCCGGACTTGGTTTTGCCATGGGCCTGGCAGCCTTGGTGAGGCCTTCGGAGCTGGTTTGTGTTTTGATTCCCTTGTTGTGGGGAATCAGTAATTCAGGGGATCTGAGCCGGAAACTGCAGCTTCTGAAAAAAAACTATACCCATATTTTCGTCCTTGCCATGACAGCCATTATTGCAGGCCTGCCCCAGCTGCTATACTGGAAATACAGTACGGGTCAGTGGCTTTATTACAGCTACAACAATGCAGGCGAAGGATTCGATTTCGGCCAGCCTTACCTGAAAGAGGTTTTATTCAGCTTCCGTAAAGGATGGCTGATTTATACCCCCGTTATGGTTTTCGCCCTGGCAGGTTTTATTAGTCTGTATCAAAAAAACAGAGCTGTTCTTTACAGCATTCTGATTTATTTTCTCGTTAACCTTTATGTTGTTTCGAGCTGGACCTGCTGGTGGTATGCCGGCGGAAGCTACAGCCAGCGTGCACTGCTGTCATCATATGTGCTGCTTGCTATTCCATTGGGATATGTGATTCAGCAAATCATTTCGTGGAACAGAATCCTCAGGGCAGGCATGTTCGTCCTGCTTGCGCTCATGCTGGCACTCAATCTTTTCCAGACCTGGCAATGGGCACACGGGGTGATTGACCGCACGCGAATGACCCGGGCTTATTACCTGGCTACATTCGGCAAAACGGAAGTCACCGGAGATGAACGCAAATTACTGTTGATTGAACGGCCGACCGACGCTGTTGAAATACTGAAAAACGAGTTGGATTACAGCCGGCTGACAGTGGCCGTGTTTGATTTCGAACAGCCTGCGGCACAAGGGGAAATTCTGAGCCGGGATACTGTTTTCGAAGGAAAATACGCTTTACGGATGGATGAGTTACATCCTTACTCCCCTGCATTCGAGATGCCGTTCAGCCAGATGACCGGGAAGGACCATGCCTGGATCAGGGCTGAAGTAAAGGTTTTTCCGATTAAAGAGGTAAGTGATAATATGGCAGCGCTGGTGATCACATTTCAGCATAAGGGAGAAGTGTACAATTACCGGGCATGCAGTATTTCATCAAAATCGTTCGGCATGAAACCCTTGCAATGGAATACTATGAGGATGGATTATCTCACGCCGGAGGTCCGCTCGAAGGATGACCAGGTGAAGGTGTATTTCTGGTTACAGGGCAAAACGCCCGTATATATTGATAACCTTAAAATCGATATTTTTCAGTAAAACATGATCCGCGGCCACGCGCGACAGGGCATTGCTACGGATCATGCAGCTATTATTTTTTGCGGATATTCTCATACCGTTTGGAATGCAATAGCCCTAATTTGTTCATAAAATGCGACATGCTGGTCTTTAACACGCCTATGGCGTAAACGGTGCTGCGCCACATGTTGATTGACGAGGCTTCCTTAAAATACTTGGTTGGGCATGTAATTTCGCCAATAGGAAAGCCGGCATAGATAATCTGGGAAACCATCTGGTTATCGAAAACAAAATCATCGCTGTTGGCATGATAGTCAATAGCCAGCAGCACCTCGCGCGAGAAAGCCCTGTAACCGGTATGATATTCGGAAAGCTTCTGGTTCACCAGTATGTTTTGAATAAGGGTAAGACCGCGGTTCGAAATGTATTTTACCATGGGCATTCCGCCTTTACGTGCGCCATTGCCTAAAATCCTGGATCCGAAAACCACCGGGAATACCCCGTTGGCAATCAGGTATGCCATGGACTGAATGAGTTGAGGCGTGTACTGGTAATCGGGATGTAGCATAATCACGATATCGCCGCCCAGTTTCACAGCCATGTCGTAGCAGGTTTTCTGATTCCCGCCGTAGCCCTTGTTTTGTTCGTGCTGTATCACATGTTTTATCCCGATTTGCCGGGCCACTTCCACGGTATTATCCCGGCTACGGTCGTCAACTAATACAACTTCATCCACTATGTCGAAAGGGATTTCGTTATAGGTGATTTCGAGTGTTTGACCGGCGTTATATGCCGGGAGGACGACCACAATTTTTTTTCCGTTAATCATATCTTGTCTATTAAAATTACAATTCAAGAGGGTTTTGTCAATCAGCTAAAAGGGCATAGCGGCATGCCGATTAATACCTGGTTAACTGAAAATCATCATACCAAACCGGGCTGTTGCCGTGGTTCCATAAATAAATTTTGATTTTATCGCCTTTAAAGCTTGGAGGCATTTTAAAGTTGAGCATTACTTTTTTCCAGCCTTTGCTATCCATATCCACATTCCCTTTACTCTGCACATAGAACGGGTCGGCACTGCCGGCTGATGCCACCAGGAATACATCCCTGCTGCCGCCTTGCTGCCAGATCACCACTTCATACCTGTCGCCGGGCCTCACATCCGTAACTTCATACTCCATTCCATAGCAATCCATGCCCGCGAGTTTGATTGAGTTTGTCCCCGAACGGGTCCTGGAGGCATCCAAAGCTTCTTTCCTGCATAAGGGGGTGCCTTTATCGGACAATATCCATTTACCATCAGCACTAAAGGTTTCGAAGTCACTTTTCAGCGTCGATAAGCGCGGACCAGCCTGAACCGCATCTTTGAATAAGATTGAATTTGCCGTATCAATTTCGTACACCACCTGCACCCGGCTATCGAAAAGCTTTTTCAGCTTCAGCCCACCCTGTTCCACCACAGCATATTCTTCAGGGGTCCTGGGGCCACCAACAAGCAGTATGCGGCCCCCGTATTTTTTTACAAATTCAGTAACAGGAATATTGGTTTCCCACAACTGAAAGGTTTTATCCCAGGCATTGTAAAACAGGCCCAGGGGAAACAATTCCGTGAGTTTTTGAGTGCTGTACTGCCTCGAATACACATTCCCCCACCTGAGAGATGAATATTCATTAAATGAAACGGGATAATAATACACTTTCGCAAACCCTTTATAATCGCGATCAAGGATGGAAACAGTTTCATTTGTGCTCTGATTCGATAAACGGTAGCCCTTGTATGCCTGGGTCAGAAAAGGTATGTTCAGCAAGGTGATTCCTATGACGGCCGCCACCGCTGCCGGCATTGAAAATTCAAGCACACGGCGCCATTTCCCGCTGGCTTTACTCTTCAATAGCGCGAATATCAACACTATAACAAAGCCACTCAGACTAAGAGCCGGAAACAGGTAATGATTGCTGTGATAGTGTTTAGCAACCATGAGTATGCTTCCTGCCTGCGCCAGTACTATCGCCAAAAGAATGCGAAACTCTTTCGACTTTACAGTTTTCGGCTTTTGGCCGGCAAAACGTAACAGAACCAGGAGTACAACAGCCAGCAGCATAACGATAATCAAAGCCTTGTTGTTGATCGCAATTGATATTAACGAACCGAAATATTTTGACGTATCAATTATTCCTGAGTTGCCGGCGCCGTATGTCCCGGTATGAGTTCCCAGGTTCAGAAACCAGTTTGCCATATGAAGGTAACCCGTAGCAGCCGGCAAGGTAAATAAAATGAAGGAAGGAAGAATGGACGCTATATAAATCCATTTATTCCTCCGTCCGTTCAGCACTATGACAGGAACGATCAAAACAGGCAGGAATGTCATTTTAGTTGCCAGCCCAAAACCTGCCAGCAAACCAAACCACAAAGCAAACTTTACCTTAGCTGGCCCGATGGAAGTATAAAATTTCAGCAAAAGCATGATCAATACGGCTATCGTAGCAAACAACAAGGGTTCCGGAGCCACTTTGGTATAGCATTCTTCAATAAGTGTGACGGATAAAAACGGAGCAAGCTGGAGCAACAATCCTGCCCAGAAATTTTCGAGGAGCAAAAGCGCCACAACGCCAAGCATCAATAATATACAGGCATTCATTACAATAAGGCTGTAGCGCAGAATCTCTATATAATATTCCGAGTTCGCCAGCACATCGGTTTGCAGATCATTGCCCGCAGAACGAAAGAGATGAGTAACACGAATGACCACAGCACTATACATCTGCACCGTTGTACCGGGATTGTCGTAATGGCCGACCGATCGGCCCATGGCTATATTCAGCCCGTTCAACAGGTACGCGCTTTCAGGGTCGGTACCGAATTTGGTACGATCGAACTTAAACCCGATAATCAGAAAAACCAGGGGTACAAAAACCAGAAACGTGATCTGTAATCTTTTAATCATTAATATTTACCTGCGGATGAAGAATAAGCATTTGCCGATCAACCTATGTTATGAAAACAGACTTCATACTTATCAAAATTGTCAATCAGAGATGGTTACCCTAATAAGATGCTGCAAATTTAACAAAAGTATACAATACTGAAAGCGAAGTTCAGGATGATTTATGACTCTGCAAGGCAAACAGGGAAAATTTAGCCTTTCAGGCTGGCACTTTCGTGATTTCTGTAATATTCCAAATAAAAAAAGCCTGCAAAAAGCCGGACTGATACTCAGCCGACCAATCAGCTCATAGGATTGTACAACTCCTTACTTTTCAAATGGTTCGGGTTTAAACAGCAGGAATATACTTTTGGAGTCGTCTTTAACCTGTTGCAGTGAAATCGGCATCAACAGCCAGAAAACCAGGCCGATTAAGCCGCCCCACAAAAAAAAAGCAGTGAAGTGCATGAGTGAAAATGAGATGGCGGTTTCACTTGCCAGGCCGTAATAGGAAAACAGCAGCACCAGGGTGGCTTCCCGCGTACCGAAACCTGCCACCGACAAAGGAATGATAGTACTCAGGCTCATGATACTCATAATAAATGCCACATCCATGTAGGAAGGCGTTAAGTGCAGCGCAATCATGATAAACCACGAAAACCCGAAATACATAAAATAGGCAAGCAAGGTAATAGCCCACATGGCCGGGGATCGTTTCCCAAGCACCGCAAGGAAACTTTCGTAAATAAACCGCACCACAGGCAGCCGCCTCACTTTCCCGAACCTCAGCAAGAGGGCAAGAAATCGGATCACAAAAACATATCCTGTAATAAAGAGCAGCAATACCCCGAGTGCATAGTACAGACCCGGGTAGTTTCCGAATGTTTTAAAATAAAACAGCATTCCCGATAAACCAAACCATCCTAAAATCGTGAAATCGAATATCCTGTCGGAGACAATGGTCTTGAATGCCGCGTAAAAACTTATTGGCGTGTCCTGTCTTACATAGTATAGACGGGCAATTTCCCCTATGCGTCCCGGTGTCACTATACCTATGGCATCGGAGGCCATGTAGGCGGCAAATGCTTTATAGGCCGAATACTCAGCACCTTCGTTCCGGATGAGCAACCTCCACCTGTAGCTTTTAATACCCAGCACGATTAATACCCCGAAGAGAGATACCAGGAAATAGCTGAAATGCACCGACCGTAAGATTTCACCAAATCCCGCGGCATTAAATTTCACCTTCCAGAAAAGGAAAAGGAGTATGGCAATGGTCCCCGTAATCTTGATCAGGCTGTTAAGTTTAATTTTCATCAGGCTTCCTGCTTAATATTTTTTTTGAACTGATATTCAGTAACTTTAAAAAAGAATCCCGGGATTCCAGTCTGTTTTCAGCCTGTTTACTTCCGTTACCGGTCTGGTGGAATACGCAGACGGCAAAAGTGCAGGCAACAGCACAAAAATAGTTTATTAAACCACATTCGGTTGAATTATTATCTTTTGAAAATGACAGGAATGCTGCAGTCTCAAAATACTTTCCGGCAGAGCATGGCTGCAGGTAATCGAGTAGGAAGTAAGGGATTATTTCCCTTACTGTCCTCTCACACCACCGTACGTGCCGTTCGGCATACGGCGGTTTGTTAAAATAATGTTGGCTGTGATTCTGTAAAGTGAATGTAGGTGTTGTAAAAGCCTTCATAA
>CAIPFN010000349.1 GCA_903864265.1 uncultured Bacteroidales bacterium
AAAAAGTAAGAAAAATATCTTATAAATCACAGAATATCAATAGTTAAACTAGCTTTGAAAATATCCTATTCAATAAATTAAGACATTTTATAATCATCTGGTTTAACTCATAATAAAAATCATCTCCTCCATAGTAAATATCAATAATATATTTCTCCGGCATATCAAAATATTATTCTATCAATAAACGGAATGATGTCGCGTGTTAAAAATTAGCGTACTTTTGCAGTTCTGATGAAGACTCTTATAGCAAATACTTATTGGTGGCAGTTTACGACAAATGTTGTGGACAGATAAGGTATTTGCATTAATGTATATTAAGGTAACCCGCTGTTTGCAAAGAACAGCGGGTTTTTTTATGTGAAAAAAATGAAAATATTAAACAGGGTACCATGAAAATATATACCAGTACATACCAGGTTCTTTCCGATACCAAAACACCCGTCAGCCTTTTCCTGGCTTTGCGCGATGAATACAGCGCTCCCATGCTGCTCGAAAGTTCGGATTATAACAGCAAAAGCAACCATTATTCGTTTCTGTGCTTCGAACCGCTGTCGAGTATTACCATTCATAATAAACAGCTAAAAACACAGATCAATGGCGAAACCAGGAGGGAATCACTTCAGGCCGATGCACAATCGCTGAACAAGGCTTTTACGGATTTTATAAATGCATTTGAATTCGGGGATGCCGTGCCCGAACAGCTGAAAGGTTTGTTCGGTTATTGCTCGTTCAACATAGTGGAATACACGCACGAGCTGAAACTCCGCAACCATGCCAACGAAATCCCCGAATTGCTCTATCATCTCTATTCTTTGGTGATGGTTTTCAACCATGCCAGCAACGAACTCAGCATGTATTCGCATGCCTTTTGCGAAAGCGAAGCCCTCGCTAACCTGGAACTGCTGAAAGAAAGGATAGATCTGCATAAGCATAATAATTATTCCTTCGAACTCATGGGCGACGAAAGCAGCAATTGCAACGATGAGGATTATAAACTGAAAGTGAGCCAGGCCCGGAAATATTGCAAGCTGGGTGAGGTTTTTCAGCTGGTAGTATCGAGGCGTTTCTATCAGCATTTTAAAGGCGACGACTTCAACGTATACCGGGCGCTGAAGAAAATCAACCCTTCTCCATACCTGTTTTATTTCGATAGCGGCAACTTCAGGATATTCGGGTCCTCGCCCGAAGCCCAGCTGAAAATCAGCAAGGGGATAACCGAAATTCATCCCATTGCCGGCACCTACAAGCGCACGGGCGACGATGCCTTCGATATTGTGAAAGCCGGCGAATTGCTGAACGATGCCAAGGAAAATGCCGAACATGTTATGCTGGTCGACCTGGCACGCAACGACCTGAGCCGGTTCTCCACCAACGTTCATGTAAAATCCTATAAACAGATACAGTTTTACTCCCATGTTATCCATATGGTCAGCAACGTATGCGGCGAATTGCGTCCCGAATTCAACTCCTTCGAAACCCTGAGCGGAACCTTCCCGGCCGGAACCTTATCGGGCGCACCCAAACACAGGGCCATTCAGCTGATTGACGAACTCGAAAACGATGCCCGCGGTTTTTATGGCGGCACCATAGGCTTCGCGGGACAGAATAAGGAACTCAACCAGGCCATTATCATCCGTTCCTTTTTAAGCAAAAACAATCGCCTCACCTACCAGGCCGGCGCCGGCATAGTCGAAAGCAGTAAGGAAGAAAATGAACTGAACGAGGTGTTCAACAAGATAAATGGCCTGAGAAACGCACTGAAAGAAGCCCACACCCTGTTTAAACCCCATGCCGTGCCTATGAAAGATATCGCGACAGTATAAAGAAAGATATCCGCGCTTCAGAGTCGGAATTGACTCTCAACGGTTTGAACGCACCGCTTCAGAAAAATACCTCATCTATAAAACGAATGACAATGAAACTACTGGTTCTGGATAATTACGACAGCTTCACCTATAATCTTGTTCAGCTGATTGAGAAAACAAGCGATATACGGTACGAAGTTCATAAAAACGATAAGATCACGCTGGAAGAGGTGAACGAATTCGACAAGATTCTCCTGTCGCCCGGCCCCGGTATACCTGAAAATGCAGGCATACTGAACGATCTGATACGCATGTATGCCCCGCATAAGTCCATTTTGGGCATTTGCCTGGGTCAGCAGGCCATAGGACAGGTATTCGGAGCGGAACTTATCAACCTCGATGTGGTTTTCCATGGCGTGGCTACCGACATAAACCTGGTGGCCGAAGATGCACTGTTCGACCATTGCCCCCCGCGCTTTAAAGTGGGCCGATATCATTCGTGGGCCGTCGACTACCTTAGTATTACCGACGAACTGCTGGTAATGGCCCTGGATGATCAGCAGTGCGTAATGGCCTTACGGCATAAAATATATGATGTTAAAGGCGTTCAGTTTCATCCCGAATCCATCTTATCCGAATACGGGGAGCAGATTATCAGCAACTGGATTCATAATTAAGAAATAAGGCAAACGGGATAAGTTGATATGAATGCTGAGCTGAGAGAGGGATGGAAATGAAGCTTTTGAGAACTACCTGTATGGCAGATTTAACTACAAAAGGATAAATTTCAATATACCATTGACCCCGGATATGGGTTGATGCACCTGTCGAACCAGGAACTAATATGATTAACCTGTGCTTTGAAGCTAATGTTGACCCACAATACTGATATGGAAATTGATTAGCTCTGTAAATTTGAACTTGCTCTGAAATAGCCCGCAGGGCTTCAATTCCAATAGGAAAGGCCATAGGAAACAATAAAATTGCCCGTAGGGCATTAACAATCTTACCGGAAATGAATGAAGAAAAAGACGATTTGCTATCAATTCCCTGCGGGAAACATATTCAGGATGATATGGCGTGACTGTTCAACATATTGCCCTATGGGCAATCAGTTTCAAATATCCATCTGACCTTCAAAAACGAATTCATAGCAAATAAAACATAATGCCGGCTTATGCACAAATCAATCCGCTGCGATGGTTGGCAGAGAATTGAGGGTGTTTCAGGAGTACAGAGTACAAATACCGGCTGCATAAAATGGTTGAAAGAAAGCTTTACACTCATTAAAGATGATGCCTGATTAATACCATTTACCCTTTAAGGACCTGGGGGAAAAACTTTGAAAACCATTCCAATCCGGTTTCTAAAAAAGGATTTGGGAATATCTGATACTTAATAAAAGGAATAGTATGAACGAAATATATTTAAAACTGAGTGCAGGCCATCATCTTTCGGTGCCTGAAGCGGAGGTGCTGATGATGAGTTTATGCCAGCAGCAGTTCAACGATCACCAGTTGGCTTTTATTTTAGGCTTATTCAAAACCAGGATCATGGACCTGAACGAACTCAGCGGTTTTCGCACAGCCCTGATGAAATTGTGCATCCCGGTTCAGTTGCACAAGCCCACCATCGACGTATGCGGAACGGGAGGCGACAATAAAAACACTTTCAATATTTCGACGCTCTCGGCCTTTGTGCTGGCTGCCGCGGGCATACCGGTTGCCAAGCACGGGAACTTCGCCTCCACCTCCGTTTCGGGATCATCGGATATTTTAAAGTATTTCGGATATAACTTCCGCAGCACCGAAGCGGAGTTGAACGACGATCTGGCTGAAAATGATCTCTGCTTTATTCATGCGCCTCTTTTTCATCCGGCCCTGAAAAACGTGGGCCCGGTGCGGAAAGGGCTGAAAACCAATACGCTGTTTAACCTTATGGGGCCGCTGGTTAACCCGGCTCAAACGGAGTTTAAATACGTAGGGGTATTTAACCGCTCGGTGGCCCGGCTGTACAACTTCTTTCTTCAGGCCGGCACCACCCGGTATTGCCTGGTAAATTCACTCGACGGCTACGACGAGATCAGCCTGACTTCCGATGTACTGATCACGACCAACGACAGCGAACAGGTGATTCCCAGAGATGAACTGCCCTTTGCATCCATACAGGCCGGGGCCATCAGTGGCGGCAGCAGTATTGAAGATGCTTCGAAGATATTTATTGCAGTACTTAGAAATGAAGCCACCGAAGCGCAGCGAAACGTGGTGGTAGTAAACAGTGCTTTTGCCATGCAGTGTTATACCCGCGGCAGCCTGAGCGAATGCATAGCGCTTTGCCACGAGAGCATTGTCTCCGAAAAGGCTTTCCAGTTATTTAACCGCATCATAAAGAATTAAGTATGAATATACTCGACAAAATTGTCCTCGAAAAGATAAAACAGGTGGAAGATGAAAAGAAGCTCTTCCCGCTCGAATTGCTCGAAAGATCGGTCTATTTTCAAAGCGAATGTGTTTCGTTAAAGAAATACCTGGTGAGGGATGATAAAAGCGGCATTATAGCCGAAATCAAGAAGAAATCGCCTGCCCTCGGACCCATCAATCCGTATATCAAAGTCGAAAAGCTGTCAATTGGCTATATGCAGGCCGGGGCCAGTGCTTTATCGGTGCTTACGGATAGGAAATTTTTCGGCGGAAGCAATGCCGATCTGACCACGGCGCGGAAATTTAATTTTTGCCCTATACTGCGGAAGGATTTCGTGGTGGATGCATACCAGGTTACCGAAGCCAAATCCATAGGCGCCGACGCCATTCTGCTGATTGCCGCCATCCTCAGCAGGGAACAGATCGTTCAGTTCACCGGTCTGGCCCATGAACTCGGCATGGAAGTGATACTGGAGCTTCATGCAGAAAAGGAACTGGAAAAGGTACACGACGGTATTGATATAATCGGCGTTAACAACCGTAACCTGGAAACCATGACGACGGATGTGGCCACTTCCAGGTCCATGGCTGCACTCATTGCCCCGGGCTTTATCAAAATATCGGAAAGCGGCATCGATGATCCGGCCACGGTTCTCGAACTGAAGCGACTGGGATACAACGGTTTTTTGATAGGCTCATATTTCATGAAACATCCCGAGCCGGAAAAAGCCTGTGCCGGCTTTATCAGGCAGCTCAACAAACTTAAAAGGGAATCCGATGCAGCTTAAAATATGCGGAATCATCAACACGGAAACCATCAGGGAACTCATCCCGCTGAATCCTTCGCGCCTGGGATTTATTTTCTACCACCGTTCGCCCCGTTACGTATATGGAAAACTGATTGAACAAGGCTTAAGCGAGATACCTGGGCATATTAAGAAGACCGGCGTATTTGTAAATGCGGAAACCGAAGAAATAGAGCAGATCCTCGGGCAATTTCAGCTCGACAGCATACAACTGCATGGCAGCGAAACCCCCGAATTTTGCATGCATTTCCGAAATAAAACGGAAGTCATTAAAACTATATCCATTAGCGATGAAAGTTCGTTCGAAACCGCCGCCTTATACCAGGATGCCTGTGATCTTTTCCTTTTTGACACCCAGAGCGAAAAATTCGGCGGCACCGGCAAAGCTTTCAACTGGCAATGGCTCGAAGGCTATACCTTAAACACGCCTTTCTATTTGAGCGGAGGCATTAGCCTGGAAAACTTTGCAGGCATTAAGAAAATAAAAAACAACCGCCTGATCGGCATTGATGTCAACTCCAGGTTCGAAACGGCTCCGGGAGTGAAGGACGTGGTGAAAATAAAGCAGCTTATCGCATTAATGGAAGAATAAGGGAATTACACACTAAAACAGCCAGGTATACATGAAATCATATACACTTATCAGCAATGGATATTACGGAAAATTTGGCGGGGCCTACATCCCCGAACTACTTTTTAACAACGTGGATGAACTTCAGAAGAGCTACAAAAAGATTATAGCATCAGCCGAATTTCAGAAAAAATTCAAAGGGCTGTTAAAGGATTACGTGGGTAGGCCTACGCCATTGTATTATTCGGAAGCCTTATCCGAAAAGTACAAAGCCCGCATTTTTATGAAACGGGAAGATCTGAACCATACCGGCGCGCACAAGATCAACAATGCCTTAGGGCAGGCGCTGCTGGCAAAGATGATGGGCAAGCAGAAAATAGTGGCCGAAACCGGGGCTGGGCAGCACGGAGTGGCTACCGCCACGGCATGCACCCTGCTGGGCTTGTCGTGCGTGGTATTTATGGGTGAAACCGATATCGCGCGTCAGGCTCCGAATGTGGCCCGTATGAAAATGCTGGGAGCCACCGTGATTCCATCGCTCAGCGGGACAAAAACCCTGAAGGACGCCACCAACGATGCCATACGTTACTGGATTAATCATGCCGCCGACACGCATTATATCATTGGTTCGGTGGTAGGGCCGCATCCCTATCCCGACATGGTAACCCGTTTTCAGTCCATCATCAGTAAGGAGATTAAAATTCAGTTGCGTAAACAAACCGGCGAATCCGAACCGGATTATGTGATTGCCTGCGTGGGTGGCGGCAGCAATGCCGCGGGGGCTTTCTATCATTTCCTGAATTCAAAAAAGACAAAGCTGGTAGGCGCCGAAGCGGCGGGCAAAGGAGTTCATACCCACGAAACCGCGGCCACCCTCACCATAGGTTCGGTTGGCATCATTCACGGGGCGAAAACATACCTTATGCAGAATGGCGATGGGCAGATTACCGAACCCTACAGCATTTCCGCCGGCCTCGATTACCCGGGAATAGGTCCCCTGCATGCCTTTCTTCATGAATCGAAACAAGCCACTTACCTGGCCATCACCGACCTGGAAGCACTGGCTGCCGCCAGGGAACTGATACACCTCGACGGAATTATCCCGGCACTCGAATCGGCTCACGCCTTCGCAGTTCTGCCGAAAATGAAATTCAGGCCAACGGATATCGTGGTGATTAACCTGTCAGGAAGAGGTGACAAGGATATGGAGGCATACCTGAAGTTTATACTCTAAAAGGAAAGAGCAAAGTGCCTGGTGCCGGGTTATACCTGGATATGAAGAACATTGTCTGTGATTCTGAATCCATTATACCAAAACATAAAAAATATTCCGAAGGCAATGGTACCCGGAACCTGGTACCCGGAACCCGGAACCTGGCACATCCTATCCGGAACATTAATTCTTAAACATAAAACATATAATGAAAACCTTACAGGAAGCCATACTCCGGAACAGGCATAACAATTTGTCGGTTTTTTTCACCGCTGGATTCCCGCAGGCCGGGAGCACCACGGAGATCCTTGGCATATTAAATGACAGCGCGGTCGACTTCATAGAGGTGGGCATTCCCTTTTCCGATCCCCTGGCCGACGGACCAGTGATTCAGCGCTCGGGCACTCAGGCTCTCAGGAATGGAATGAGCCTGGAATTGCTGTTTACACAATTGGGAGAGGTTAGAAATACGCTTACAAAACCTTACCTGCTGATGGGCTACCTGAACAGCCTGCTGGCTTTCGGCATAGAGGCGTTTTACCGCAAATGCAGCGAAAGCGGCATTCATCATATCATTATTCCGGATCTTCCCGTGAATGAATTCCTGAAAGAGCATAAAGCTTTTGCCGACCACTATGAAGTATCCCCTGTTTTCCTGGTTACGCCCGATACTTCGGCCAAACGTATCCATGAAATTGATAAAATCAGCAAGGCTTTTATTTACCTGGTATCCGGGAATACTACCACAGGTAACCAATCGTCCATACAAACCGAAGCCATCAGGAAGATAACGGGGATGAAACTTAAAAATCCGGTGATCATTGGTTTCGGGATAAAAGACCGGGAGGATTATTTGCAGGCCTGTTCGCTGGCCGACGGGGCTATTATCGGCAGTGCCTTTATCGCCATGATTGCGGAAAGCAAAAACCTGCAAAAGGATATTCCGGGGTTTATTAGTCAGATAAAGGGTAGTTGATGTATAATGTTGGATGTGGGATGTTGGATGTGTGATGTATGATGTGGGATGTGGGATGTATGATGTCGGAGGTGGGATGTGTGATGTCGGATGTGGGATGTATGATGTCGGATGTGGGATGTATGATGTCGGATGTGGGATGTATGATGTTGGATGTAGGATGTGGGATGTGGGATGTATGATGTGGGATGTCGGAGGTGGGATGTTGGATGTGGGATGGGAGATGTAGGATGTATGATGTGGGATGTATGATGTGGGATGTATGATGTCGGATTTCGGATGTAGGATGTATGATGTTGGATTTCGGATGTGGGATTTCGGATGTAAGATTATGGATGCTT
>CAIPFN010000350.1 GCA_903864265.1 uncultured Bacteroidales bacterium
TACCTTGTCAGCCAACCATTTAAGAGTAACCATATAGCATCACAATGGAAGAAAGTACATCCCGGGAAAAGGTACTCAAAAAAGTACGCCACGCCTTGATATATAAAACCGACAATCCCTTCCCCAAGGTTGATTTTGACTCGCCGGTTTATAAACCCTTAGCGGAAACCCCAGATGTGAATTTCGCCAGGGAGTTTACGAAGGCCGGAGGCGTTTTCGTATATTGCGAAAATGAAAACGAACTGGTAAGCACCCTCTCCGCTTTAAATGCTGAATGCAACTGGCATAATGTATACTGCGCCGAAGCGGAATTTCAGTATTTGCTCACCCGGGCGGTGGTACCCTTCGACTCGGACGAGGAAAGCCTCGGGAAACTCAGCGTTGGCATCACCGGCTGCGAATTTTTAATCTCGCGATTGGGAAGCATTATGGTGTCGTCAAAAACCAGCAGGAGGCTGAATGTATATCCCGAAATCCATGTTGTCATCGCATACGTTCATCAATTAGTTGATGACCTGAAAGATGCCTTCGAAGCCGTACAATCCAAATATGCAGGCAAGCTGCCTTCACTGCTTTCGGTTATCACGGGACCCAGCCGCACCGCGGATATTGAAAAAACACTGGTCATGGGCGCACACGGTCCCCGGGAGTTGTTCCTGATCCTGGTCGAAACACCCTCCAATGATGAAGAAACTACCGGATAATGTTCGATAATTGGGTAGTTATATATAGCACTTCTCGTCTTTATGAAGCCGAAATTATCAAGAGTATGATGGCGGATCAGAATATTGAATGTGTGGTTATGAACAAGCAGGATTCAACCTACCTCTTTGGCGATATCGAAATTTACGTCCCTACCAATGAAGCCCTGAAAGCAAAACAATTAATACTGGATTTTAAAAGTGAATAACTTAGCTACCCGCTCTCTCACCGCCGTTTTTTTCGTCATAGCCATGGTTGGCTCCGCCCTGCTGGGGCAAACCGTATTTTCGTTTCTGCTGTTTCTGATAACGATACTCAGTCTCAATGAGTTTATCACCCTGGTGTCGACTGATAAAATTCAGCCGGCCGTGCTGCCCACCCTGGCCGTTGGAGGTATTGCTTACGGTATTTTCGCTGCCAATGCCATGGGGATCATGAAAGCCTCAGGCTTTCTGGCTTTAATACCTTTTCTGTTCCTGCTCTTTTTCATCGAATTATGGCGGAATAAAGCCAATCCTTTCCTCAATATAGGGACAAGCCTATTAGCTATATTCTATATCGCCCTTCCATTCGGTTTGATGATGTACTTTTTTGATCCTGCAATACACTCAGGGACTGAGCATTATGGTATTGTACTGGGATTCCTGCTGATTTTGTGGCTGAATGATACAGGGGCCTATTTCGTAGGATCGCTGATTGGCAAACACAAACTCTTTGAACGAATTTCACCCGGGAAAACCTGGGAAGGCAGCGCAGGGGGTGCTGTTTTTGCTTTTCTCACCGCCTGGGGACTGTCGTTTATCTTCAGGCAACTGGATGCTGCACAGTGGCTGATACTTGCTGCCATTACCATTACAACCGGCTCATTGGGTGACCTGGTTGAATCCATGCTCAAACGAAGCCTGGGCATTAAGGATTCGGGCAACATTTTGCCGGGCCATGGCGGCCTTCTCGACCGTTTTGATGCCGTATTGCTTTCAGTTCCGTTTGTATTCGTATATTTGGCCCTCTTTTGCCGATAGCAGGTATATCTGTTTTCCGCGTTCGAACCATATTCAGAGGATATTCACACACAAAGACATAAATCACAATCAGATTGAAATTGATCTCCGCAATTTCAACCTCAATTACAAAGCTATTTAATGAAGATACACAAAGAAGGATATGTAAGTATTACAGCTGCAACTATAGTGGCGGCTGTATCGGTAGTAGGCGCAAATTATTATTTCCCTGAACAGACTATTTTCCATTACCTCGGATACCTCGCTCTGCTCGTTTGCTGGATTATTATTCTCCGTTTTTTCCGGATGCCTTTCCGCGAACTGGTGCAAAATGCGGATATAGTACTCTGCCCGGCTGACGGTACCATAGTGGCTATAGAAGAAGTATTGGTCGAAGAATTTTTTAACGCAAAACGCCTGCAGATTTCCGTTTTCATGTCGCCCAACAACGTACATGTGAACCGCTACCCGGTATCGGGTAAAATAGTGTATACCCAATACTGGCCCGGATCCTTCCTGGTAGCCTGGCACCCGAAATCATCAACCGAGAACGAGAGAAACACCGTGGTAATTGATCATCCGCAGTACGGACCTATCATGGTACGTCAGATTGCCGGTGCCCTGGCCCGCCGTATCAAATGCTATTCCCGCACTAACGAGCGGATTGAACAAGGAAGGGAACTGGGATTTATTAAATTTGGCAGCCGGGTCGACCTCTTCCTCCCCCTGGATTCGGAGATAAAAGTGGCTCTCGATCAGAAAGTACAGGGCGGAATCACCGTTATTGCCCGGCTGGAGTCGAAAAGGCGATAGAATCTTTAACATCTTTTTAACAAAATAAATGCACCATTGTCCAATAAATGACAATACTTTTGTGCCATATTCAGAAACCAATTAACACATTATATCTATGAAAAAAGTTGCTCTTGTAATTTCATTGTTCGCCCTTATTTTTGCTTTCACTGTGAACACAGTATCGGCACAAAAAGTAACAACCGCTGAAAAAGCAAAAACCGAAAAAGTAAGTTCAAGCAAGGATGCTCCTGCAAAATCATGCTGCGCAAAGAGCGAAGCTAAATCAGCCGGCTGTTCCAAAGAAGGCGAAGCTAAATCAGGCTGCGCTAAATCATGCAGCAAAGCTGAAGGCAAAAGCTGTTGCAAAAAAGGCGAAGCTAAAACAGAAGCTGCTCCTGTTCCAAAAACGAACTAAGCTATCTATATTATAAAAATACCCGCTGAATTCAGCGGGTTTTTTTATGCCCTGTTTTCACCCGAATCAGGCTTGCCGTGCTAACCCGGCCCAACTATACTGGCTTCAGGTATGCCGGGTCAGCTGCTTTTAGGTTCCATGGCTAAACAGCCTGTAGTAAGTTCCCGGATACTTTCTTAAATCCCGGCCCTGGTTTGTGATTTCTACAGCAAACCCATTATTTCAAACAGCGAAAACACCTCCATAGTTACCGGTTCCGAGTGCTGCTTTTGATCGTGATTTACATACATCTGATCCATCCCCATCAACCTGGCACCTGCTATATCCACTTCCAGGTCATCGCCAATCATAATACTCTCGTCACACATAGCCCCTGTTTTACGCATGGCGTACTGAAAAATTTCGGGATCCGGCTTCCTGGCTCCTGCCGCTTCACTGGTAATAACACTCGAAAAGTAACGATCCATACCCGAATTGCGGAGTTTGCTGTACTGCACTTCTTCAAATCCGTTGGTAATGATATGAATCAGGTATTTCGGGAAGAGGTATTCCAGTATTTCCTTAGCATAAGGAAACAGGTAGGTCTTAGCTGAAATGCCTTCAATAAAGGCCGATGCCATGGATTCGCCAAGATTACGGTCATTAATCCCCAGTATACAAAGCGTATCGTAAAAACGCCGGAAATTGAGTTCTTCTTTTCCAATGGTATCTTCCCTGTAACAGGCCCATAAAGCCAGGTTAATACCGGTGTAAATTTCTTTAAACGCATCAAAACTTTCTATCCCCCTGTCCTTCAGTTGAAACCGATCAAACATCTCACGCTTGGTTTCTTCGGCATTACGCTCAAAATCCCACAGGGTGTGGTCAAGGTCAAAAAAGATGTGCTTATAGGGCTTTTTCATTGTTTCTGTTTCCTGCATATGCAAAAGTAAGGCTTGCGCTTCAGAAAAAAAATTTTATTCCTTTTGTCGGAAATATTCGGATTTGTTGTATCATTGCAATATCAATTTAATATCATATTAAAATGGAAAAAGAAAAATTAGATTCTAGTTCAACAGGCTATATGGGCCTGCTGATTCTCCTGGCATTTCTGGTCGGGGGCATCCTGATGCTGGTTAATTTCAGTCATCAATTGTTTGGCGTAATAGCCGGACCTGTATTTCTGATTATGGCTACCTTCATGTCGCTGGGATTCCTGGTAATTAATCCCAACGAATCCTCTGTTCTGACGCTCTTCGGCGAATACAAAGGAACCTTAAAGCGCAACGGGTTTTACTGGCTTAATCCTTTCTTCGTCAAGAAGAAAATCTCACTGAGAGCCCGTAACTTTAACAGTGAGTTGCTAAAGGTAAACGACAAGCTGGGCAATCCCATCATGATAGGCATTGTGCTGGTATGGAAGGTGGAAGAAACCTTCAGAGCTGCTTTCCAGGTCGACGACTTTAACCGCTTTGTTGAAATCCAGAGCGAATCGGCTGTACGCAAACTTGCAGGCCATTATGCTTACGATAATTTCGATGACGAGCAAACCGAAATCACCCTGAGGGGAGGAGGTGAAGAGGTGAATCATGTACTGGAAAAAGAGCTCTCGGAACGGCTTCATATTGCTGGCATCAATGTAATAGAAGCACGTATAGCCCACCTCGCCTATTCGGCCGAAATAGCCCAGGCCATGCTTAAGCGTCAGCAGGCCACGGCCATTGTTGCCGCCCGTTCCAAAATTGTTGAAGGCGCCGTAAGCATGGTCGAGATGGCGCTGAACAAACTTTCGGATCGCAAAATCGTGGATCTCGACGATGAGCGCAAAGCCGTGATGGTAAGCAACCTGTTGGTTGTATTATGCTCTGATAAGGATGCTTCGCCGGTTGTAAATGCCGGTTCAATTTATTAACGCCCTATGGAAAGGCTTATTTTCAGAGAGGAGCAATCCTTCCGGCAGACCTTTATGCTTTTCATCATGCTGGCTGCCTATTTAATGGTAATCGGCTCGTTCGGATATGGATTTTACCAGCAGTTATACCTGGGCCAACCGTACGGTGATAATCCTGAAAGTGATACCACCCTGCTCTGGACCGGCATTATCACCCTGGTGGTGATGGGTGCTGCCTTCAGTTTCATACTCAGCGGCAAACTGGTGACCGAGATATGGTCGGATGGAATACACTACAAATTTACACCCCTCATCCGAAAAATGAAACATATTCCGCTTTCAGAAATTGCATCAGCCGAAGTGACTAAGTACCGGCCCCTGCAGGAATTCGGAGGATGGGGCTGGAGAAAACGCTTTCTGAGCCGCAAAACAGCCTTCAATGTCAGCGGGAGAATAGGGATACGGGTCATAAAGAAGAATGGCAGCCAGGTTGTATTCGGCACTCATCAGCCCGATGAAATGAAACGTGCCCTGAGTAAAATGATTCAACCTGATGCGACTAAATATTCAATCTGATGTCGAAGAAAAAAGTTTTCGCCCTGCGCATGGATGAAGAGGTCTACTCTGCCATCGAACGATGGGCAGCCGATGAATTCCGCAGTACCAACGGGCAACTGGAATGGATTATCAGCAAAGCCCTGAAAGATGCCCGGCGGGCCTCTGCTACAACGGCAGAGGATAAACCGGAAGCGGGGAACTAAAAAAAGCGGCGGGACAATGTCCTGCCGCTTTTTTTAACTAATTTCCCTAAACCCGGAAAATTATTTTTTAGCTATTACCGTACCTTTAATAATCAGCATCACCGGGCTGGCATCGGCATTGGTGGTTACTGTGATGCTTTTGGTGAATTGTCCCATGGCAGCTGCATTATAGGTTGCAGCGATGATGGTAAATTTTCCTGGTAAAACAGGCTCCTGCGAGTACTTCAGGTTGGTGCAGCCACAACCTGCTTTTGCTGTTTGTATCAGTAAAGGTTCCTTACCTTCATTGGTAAGTTTGAATTGAGCTTCTTTTGGAATCCCCTGTTCGATTTCCCCAAAATCGCTTACAGTCTTATCCCATTTAGCTTTAGGAGCATTTGGATTTACAACGGTATTCGATTCAGTAGCTATAACAGGATTAACAGTTTGCTCATTCAACTGGCATAAGCCAAGAGCAAAAATGGAAGCAATAAGAATCAGTTTTTTCATAATTGACAAGTATTAATTTTGTTTGTGCAAAGATGAAGTGAAATTCCGGGAATCGTATATAATTTATGTAAAACAAGCCAAACAAAATGTAAAAGTTTGTAAACAAAGGTGATTTTCACGCCCTTGGGCAGAATTCCGGTAAGAAATAAGACTAAAAATGCGGGCTCCAAGATCGTATCCCTTTTTAGCAAGCCGATCAATGCAGAATTATAAAACACCGGTCCGATGTCCGGATAAAGGATTTTATGTCCTAAAATGGGGATTTACTATTTAGAATTAATATATATA
>CAIPFN010000351.1 GCA_903864265.1 uncultured Bacteroidales bacterium
CTGAAGCACTTGAAAATGATAGAGGCAGAAACCAAGCGATGCGGCGACATAGTTAAAGGTTTGCTCGACTTTTCGAAAAAAGACCAGGAGGACTTTGAGCCCAGGCACCTGCATGAAATTCTGCATGAAACCTATGATTTGATGTCGCACCCGATCAAAATTGCGAACATCATTTTCCTTACCGATTTTACAGCCAAGTCTGACCTGATTTATTGCAGCCCGAACCAGATAAAGCAAGCCTGTGTGGCCATGCTTGTCAACTCAACCGAGGCTTCTACTGAGAACGGGGAAATTGTCTTGAGGACAACTAATCCGGATGAGGATACAGTTAGGCTGGAAATTTCGGATAACGGAATAGGCATTTCCGCAGAAGATATTCCCCATATTTTTGAGCCGTTCTTTTCAACCAAACAGCAGGCGCGAGGTATTGGGCTCGGCTTACCTATTGTTCATGGCATCATACAAACCCATAAGGGGAAAATACAGGTGAAATCAGAGCCCGGGCAAGGCACTACTATTTCAATTACATTACCTTTGATTAGGAGCTAATGTGTTATTTTCGAAAAAACAGTAACGAACAGATTTTATAGTAAGGAGACTCTAAAATGGAGAAGAAGATATCAATATTAGTCGTTGATGATGAAGAATCTGTGAGGGATTCGTTAAGCAGTTGGTTTATCGAAGACGGCTACCGCGTGCAGGTTGCCGAAAATGCCAAACAGGCCCTGGCTATACTCGAATCTGCAAATTTCGACATCATTCTCACCGATCTGAAAATGCCGGGCATGGACGGTCTAGAAATGCTCCGCAGGATCAAATTATTGAATAAGGATTCGATTATCATTGTCATGACTGCCTTTGCCTCGGTAGATACCGCAGTCAGAGCTTTGAAAGACGGCGCTTTTGACTATGTTACAAAACCATTCGATCCGGATGACCTGTCGCACCTGATCCGGAATGCGTCAAAACAGATCTCACTTGCCCACGAAAACGAAACCCTGAAGAAAAGGGTCGACTCGCTGGAAAGTGTTGAAGACCTGATCGGGAAAAGCGAGTCTATAAAAAAAGTGCTGAAGGAGGTTGAAAGCGTGGCCCCGACAAACTCTTCTGTGATTATTACAGGTGAAAGCGGTACTGGGAAAGAGTTGGTAGCCAAAGCTATACATGCCAATTCGTTGCGTAAGTTTTACCCTTTGGTGAGTGTGCATTGCGGAGCCCTAACCGAAAGCTTGCTCGAAAGCGAGTTGTTCGGCCACGAAAAGGGTGCCTTTACAGGTGCCTTGTACAACCGTAAGGGCCGGTTCGAAATGGCTGACAGTGGCACCATTTTTCTCGATGAAATAGCTACCATCTCGACAAAGATGCAGATCGAACTTTTACGCGTACTCGAAACAAAGAGCTTTATGCGCGTTGGAGGCAACAAGGAAATCACTTCCGATTTCAGGGTCATCTGTGCCACGAACCGTGATTTGAAAAGCATGGTCGAAAAGGGGACTTTCCGCGAGGACCTATATTACAGGTTGAACGTAATGAATATTCATGTTCCTCCCTTGCGCGAACGCACCGAAGACATCCCCTTGCTGGTTGATTATTTTATAGCAAAATACTGCACCTCAATGAATAAACAGCTGCTTACCATTGAGCCTGCCGCATTGAAGCGAATAATGGAATACCAGTTCCCGGGTAACATCAGGGAACTTGAAAATATGATTGAACGGGCGATC
>CAIPFN010000352.1 GCA_903864265.1 uncultured Bacteroidales bacterium
ACTACATTGCAGCCATATTAAGGTTGTTCATTTTTCTCCAGAGTTTAAAAAAACAATTTATCTCACAACCACATTCAGTCTGGCATTTACCTTATTGAGGGTATAGGGGAGTACGGTCGAGTTGTCAATATAGAGATATTCGAGCCGTTTGCAGTTGCTGATCGTGGCGGGAAGTTCCAACAGGGGTCCGCTGTGTGAAATATTTAATTCGAGCATTCCTGTTAAATTCCCGATTTCGTCGGGCAGACTCGTAAGGCTGTTCTTGCCGATACTCAGGAATCGAATGCTTTTCAGATTACCTATCTCGGATGGGATTTTATCGAGTTGGTTGTTTCCGAGGTAGAAAAACTCCAGGTTTTTCAGCTTACCTATGTAAGGCGGCAGTCGTTGCAACTGGTTGTAATCGAGGTACAACTCAGTAAGCGAAGCCAGATACCCTATTTCATCCGGCAAATATTCAAGATGATTGTATTTCAGTGATAATTTTTTAAGCTTCGTAAGATTGCCAATGGAAGCAGGCAGTTCTGTAAGCTGGTTGCTGCTGAGTTCCAGGTTTTCGAGATTCACAAGTTGCCCGATTTCGTCAGGCAGGGCGATAATGCGGGTATTGAAAACTTCCAGAGTTTTCAGGTTCTTCATTTTGCCGATTTCGTGCGGAAGAATCTTGAGTCCGGCACCACTGATTTTTAGTCGGGTAACCGATAATGGGTTCGCAAGGGCTTTTTCAAGGGCTTTGGTACCCGAACAGCTACTTAGCATTAGGACACAGGCGAAAACAAAAATAACAGGGAATAGTGATTTCATATTTGGTTTTTAGTAAGATAGATACTTTTCATAAGAATAATGCATAAAGTGAAACAGGCTTTCCAAAGAATATTTTAGTTTAGGTCACTGTTTAAATGTACCAAATCTTTGCTCCTAAAGCGTGAAGGTAAGAAGACGGAAGTCCGAAGAGAGAAGAAACCTCCAATGAAGATCACAATTTGTAGTATTTTTCCGCCCTTCGCCCCTCGCCTTGTCGCCTCTCGCCCCTTCAGAATCTTTTAAAAACAATTTTAAACAGTTTCCTATAGTTTTACTATTTTCTGAAAGGCGATCCCATCCGGCGTTTTTAACCTAACAGTATAAATCCCTGGAATAAATTCACTTATACTGATTGTGCTTCTGTTGTCAGTTAACTTTTCTGACTTTACTATTCGCCCAAACAGATCTACAAAATCAACTGTGCCGGGTCCCGGGTAATCAATACCAGTCATTGCTCTCCTGTTGCTGGAACTGATACAAAAGATGCTAATGCTTTTTTAAAGAGATGCTAATACTTTTTTAAAGACATGCTAATACTTATAAAAAATGATGCTAATACTTTGTACTCAGTGTAAGGCATGTCGCTGTTATCAGGCCGCCGTGTTGCATATCAAAGGCCGCCGTGTTGCATGTCAAAGGCCGCCGTGTTGCAGTTGCAAGGCCGCCGTGTTATATATTAAAGGCCGCCGTGTTGCATATCAAAGGCCGCCGTGTTGCAATTGCAAGGCCGCCGTGTTATATATTAAAGGCGGCCGTGTTGCATGTCAAAGGCCGCCGTGTTATATATCAAAGGCCGCCGTGTTGCATATCAAAGGCCGCCATGTTGCATATCAAAGGTGGCCATGTTGCATATCAAAGGCGGCCATGTTGCGGATACCTTATCCTTATGTTTTTCGAAAGAGATGCGGATGCTGCTGAACATGTATAGGGGTGCGGCTGAGAAAATAACGGCATATTACTTTTGGTTAATAACCTATAGCTTTTCAGTAGCAAAGCACATTCCTTATGCATTCTTTAACACCTGGTCAATAAGCCAGATCTTCGTTCAAAGTCAATTGTAGTAAAGTATATCTAATCAATAGCTTAACTAATATTTGCCCGCGTCGGATCATGGATGAACCTGAGCAATTCACTCTTCACTCCCAATAACAACCGGAATCACACTTCACCCTTCATTCTTCACTTTTCACTCTTAACTTTTCATTCTTAACTTTTCATTCTTCACTTTTCATTCTTCACTTTTCATTCTTCACTTTTCATTCTTCACTTTTCACTATTCACTATTCACTATTCACTAAAAAAACTACTCCTGGTAATAAACCCTCTTCACCCTCTGCGATATGCCCGTCAGGATTTCGTAAGGGATGGAGCCCATTTCGTCGGCCAGGTGCGTAATAGGAAGGTCTTTGCCAAAAACAATAACCTCGTCGCCTTCACGGGCGCTGACATTTGTTATATCAATCATGGTCATATCCATACAGATATTTCCTACTATAGGGACAAATTCCCCTTTCACTTTCAGGTGGCCGGCCCCGTTGCTCAATGCCCTGCTCAGACCGTCGGCATACCCAATAGGCACGATGGCGATGGTAGTTTCTTTTTCGGCCAGGAAGCGGCGGTTGTACCCCACGCTTTCATCGGGCTGTATATGTTTTATCTGTGAAATAACGGATCGTAAGGTGCTGACATTTTGCAGTTTATCCTGTTCCTCAGCCATAGGGGCAATGCCGTAAAGCCCTATGCCCAGCCTCACCATATCGAAACGCGCTTCGGGAAAACGGGTGATGGCCGCGGTATTGGCAATATGACGAAGTATGGGGTAATCGAATTCCTGGCAAAACCGTTCCGAAAGCAGCCGGAAAGTGTCGATTTGTTGTTGGGTAAAATCATCAAGGCCGGAATTGTCGGCCGCCGCGAGGTGCGAAAATATAGATTTTACCTGTATATGCGCCCGGTTCTTAAGCTGGCCGATTAAGGTATCCACCTCCCCGGGGTCAAAGCCAAGGCGGTGCATGCCGGTGTCAATTTTAATGTGTATGCCTACCGGCTGGGGGTTTGCCGTGAAGCGCAGCAAAGCCGCTTCCAGCATTTTCAATACCCTGAAGCTATAGATTTCGGGTTCAAGCTGGTATCTGATCATGGAATCGAAGCCTTCTTCATCCGGGTTCATCACCATAATGGGCAGTTTGATGCCGGCCTTGCGAAGTTCCACTCCTTCATCGGCGTAGGCAACAGTGAGGTAATCCACCTGGCGGAATTGCAGCACGTTGGCTATTTCATAACTGCCGCTTCCGTACGAGAAGGCTTTAACCATGGCCATCACTTTCACCCCGCTATCCAGTTTGGAACGGTAATAATTCAGGTTCGAAACCAGGGCGTTGAGGTCAATCTCGAGCACGGTTTCATGTGTTTTTTGCTGCAGCGATTCGGCTATACGCTCGAACCCAAACACCCTGGCGCCTTTCAGCAGAATGCTTTCATTCGCAAAGCCGCTGAACGAGTGCGAATCCAGGAAGTCTTCGGTAGTGCTGAAAAACTCCTTTTCCATATGAAAAAGAGAGGCCTGCCGGCTGATGCCTTTACCTATGCCAACCAGCCTGTCGATTTGTTTGAGGCTCAGCAATTCGCTCACCTCATGATACAGGTGGCTGTCGCTGCGGCCGCTTTGCAGTATATCGGAAAGAATGACCGTTTTTTTCTGGTGCTGCTTCAGCTGGCCCAGGAAATCAAGCGCTATGGAGAGGGAATCAATATCGTTACTGTAACTGTCGTTGATCAGCGTACAATTGTTCATGCCGCTCTTCATCTCGAGCCGCATGGCCAGGGGTTGCAGCAAAGGCATACGCAGGGCGATCAGCGCCGGATCGTAGCCCATCAGCAGCATACATGCCCAGCAATGGATCGCATTTTCGATGGAAGCTTCGTCGGTAAAAGGAATTTCGATGCTGATAGATTCATCTTTATACTTTCCGCTCAAACGGGTAAGATGCCCTTCAATATGAACCGAACTGATCTGAAGGTCAGCCGGGATTTTACGGCTCCACGTAAATGTTTCTATATTATGAAGCAGTCCGGTCTTGATAATGCCTTCCTGTAACTCTTTCTGGTCGATACAATAAACCAGTGTATTTACCTTTGTGAACAACTTGAGTTTTTCGCCTGCTTTCTGGATGCGGTTTATGAAATTCTCGTCGTGGGCATGGCCTATATTTGTAAAAATCCCGATAGTGGGCTGTATGATGGGCTGCAGGTGATCCATTTCATCGGGCTCTGATATCCCTGCTTCGAAAATGGCAAGTTCGTGAAGCCCGCTCATTTGCCATACCGATAAAGGAACCCCTATCTGCGAGTTAAAGCTTTTCGGGCTACGGATTATATTTTTGCTCTCGCAAAGCAGCTGGTACAGCCATTCTTTTACTATGGTTTTGCCATTGCTTCCGGTAATCCCGATTACCGGAATGGTAAAAAGCCTGCGGTGTGCCGCCGCTAAGGCCTGGAGCGCAAAAAGAGTATTTTTAACCCGGATAATATTGGCATTATACAATAACAGCAGGTTAGGCGGTTCGTTTTCAACCACAAAGTTCCTGACGCCTTTTTCGTAGAGTTCTTCTATGTATTTATGGCCGTCGTTGCGTTTGCTGCTCAGGGCAAAAAACAAACTGCCTTCGGCAAGCATAAGCATGCGGCTGTCGATGACTAATTCGCTTATAAGTGCATTTTTATCGCTTTCCTGGATCAGTTCGCCTTTGATAATCCGGGTAATTTCGCTTATGGTATATTCGGATTTGCTCATGTGTAAAGATAATATGGTTGGATTTCAGCAAGAAAACGCCTGGCATACAGCCACTCCGCTTTCACTAAACAGAATGAAACAAATGTGTGCCCTGGCGGTGGCGGCGGATCCGAAAAATAGGCTTCAGTTGATTTTCGTAAATAAACGGCCGGACATCATTTGGTATCTGTACATATTTGTGAAATTTGCGGCAAAAATCGATGATAAGCGAATGAATTGTTGCCAGTACCGAAATACACCTCTTTGTATTTTTGCCCGACATACTCAATCTCATCCTTAGTCTCAGCGCGAACCTCAACTGCAAGCCCTGCATAAACTTACCTCAGTTGTAACCTCAGTTTTATTACAAGAGACGCTTGGCTTGTATACGATTAATATTCTTTTTCTTTTTTGCTGAATGCCAAAGGATTCTTGTTCAGTTCGGCCCATTGTGCCCGGTTCTTGAATATTTCGCAGGCCAGGTAAGTGGCTTCGCGCATGGAGTCGGATGAAGCCATGTCTTTGCCGGCAATATCATAAGCCGTGCCGTGTGCCGGTGAAGTACGTACATACGGGAGTCCGGCGGTGTAGTTCACCCCGTTTTCGAAGTTCAGGGTCTTAAAAGGGATTAGTCCCTGGTCGTGGTACATAGCCAGAACGGCGTCGAATTGCTTGTATCCTCCGGAGGCAAAAAAGCCGTCAGCCGGGTATGGTCCAAATACAAGTTGCCCTTTTTGCTGGGCTGCCTGTATGGCCGGTATGATAGTTTCTTTCTCCTCATTCCCGATCAGGCCGTCGTCGCCGGCATGTGGGTTTAAACCCAGTATGGCGATACGTGGCTTGCGTATATCGAAATCCTTGCGGAGTGATTCATCGAGGATTCGGATTTTGTCTAAAATAAGCGCAGTGGTGATGGTTTTAGCCACCTGTTCGAGAGCGATGTGTTCGGTGATAACGCCTATGCGGAGGTTTTCGCCAACCATAAGCATGAGGTACGATTTCACCCCGAATTTTTCGGCCAGGTAACCTGTGTGGCCGGTGAAAGGTGCATTGGCAGCTTCCTGCACATTGTGTTTGTTTACAGGGGCGGTAACCAGTACGTCGATCAGCCCTTTTTTGAGATCCTCCACAGCTGCATTGATAGCCAGCAGCGACATTTCGCCTGCTGCAACCGTCGATTCGCCCAGGTCGATTTTAATTTCCTTGTCCGTCAGGTTGATCAGGTTTGCCTTTTTGGGCGAAGCCTGGTCGGCGCTGCGTATGATATTAAAACTGAAATCGGGGATATTTAACATCTTGCGATGATACGAGGCAGCTTTGGATGTGCCGTATACAATAGGTACAAATAGTTCGGTAATGCGCTGGTCGAGGCAGGCTTTGATTATTACCTCATAGCTGATGCTGTTGATATCGCCATGCGTAATGCCTACTGCAATTCGGTTTTCGTTTTCAGAAGTTCGGATCATGCTTTTGCTGATTATTTCCTTAGCCGCAAAGATAAGCTTTTGACTTCATTGTTCATTCTTATCCGGTAAATTGTTACTTTTGTTTATCTGATGGCTTATAGAAAGATGTTTCCTGCCGCATCGCGTAAGAAGAATAGATGGTGCATTCTGTTTTTAAAATCAGCATTTACCGTTAACACCTCCCCGCCCTCCCTAATCCCACTTTAACCTTTAACCTTTAACCTTTAACCTTTATCCTTTCCCCTTGTCCCCCTTCTCCTTGTCCCCCCTTCCTCTTGTCTCCGGTCAATCCCCTCAATCCCCTCAATCCCCTCACT
>CAIPFN010000353.1 GCA_903864265.1 uncultured Bacteroidales bacterium
ATGCTGTCAATCGAATCGCTGGACGTACCAGGAAGTGAAAAACAAAACCAGAATTGCCGGTTTTCGAGGTATATTATACCACATCAACCAAATAAATCAGGAAAGCAAACAGCTAAACTACACGATCAACTCCACACCCGTTCAACCCATTGCTTAAACAGCGGGAATACACTTGAATAAAAATTACCGGGCTGTTTCTAAATCCATAAAATTGCCAGCACGAACGATCCGGCCAGGAGCAGATCCGTCACCAGCACCATAATGACGTTAATCCCCATGGCAGGAACCAGTTTAGCCAGGTCATTATTATATTTCAGGGTGGTTCGTATATTCATAAATACCAGTGGCAGAGGTAGAAGTGCAATATAAATCCAGAAGGAGGAAATCCCAAGCAAGGGTAATAGAAGAATGATGATATAGGTGAGCAGGGCACCTGCAGCATAAATATAGGCACAGGTTTTTCTGCCAAAACGGATGAGTAGGTGATTCCGTCCCCCTTGTTTATCCGCTTCCAGATCAGGGAATTCATTCAGAAACAAAAGCAAGGCCGTTAAAATGCCTGGCGGAACAGATAATAACCAGACTTCGGGCGGAACCAGCTGCGTAACAGTTTGACTATATGAACCTGTAAGTGCCACATAAGTGCCTATCACCACCAGGCTTCCAAGTGAAATGCCGGCAAAAAGTTCCCCCAGCAGGTATTTTGCCAGTACTTCTGTGTACCCGATTATAGAAAAAGCTCCAATCCCTATGATCAGGAAAAGGAACCAATGTGTAGTAAAGGCGTAATATAAGCCAATGGCTGAAGCAAAAAGCAGAGTGCCAATGGAAGCACCCAATACCGCCGATGGACTGGTAAGACCCTGCACCAGCATTCCGCTTCCTCCGTTAAAAGGAGAACGGTTTGTATTAAAGTCGATGCCGGTGCGATAATCGGAATACTCATTGAAGAGGTTCACCGAAATATGGGCAGCTATTGTTCCAACTACAATTAACACGATGTCAATAATCTGCAGATGTGCGCCTGCAGGCAGATATTTGTATGCCAGCCCTATTCCTATAGCATTCAGGAATACGGCCAGGAAAAGGAAATTTGCCCGGCTTTGTTTCAGCCATACAATCCATGTTGAAGGTAATTTCATATAGTACGTTTGATTTAAGGTTAATTTGTTGAATGACAGAATTTTTCACTGTTGCCCTGGAATACCAATCTAATTTTTCATTTTTTCCACCAACGACAGCGCTTTTTCCCATGAATAGCTTATTTGAAATGAAGAAGCATGAAAATCCAGCAGAATATGGTAAGGCAGATGATATAGATTCTGTCAGCATTATAACTATTCAGCATTTAAAACACCCTATCTCCCGGAATGTTCTGAATGAAATGAAAAATGAGCGGATTCCGGAACCAGCCAACTCATCAGGGCGAGCATCCTGAATCAGGGTCTCCGATTGCATTGTATGCTTGATTTTTTATTGCATTTTAACACTCATATTAACCCCTTCAGTCCTACCTTTGCAAAAAACAATAGGCTATGCGCACCTTATTTAATTTATTGTTATCCTTGTCGCTATTGATAATTTTTCAGTCATGCAGCACTACCCTACTTACAGAAAAACCGGCTGAGAAGTACATCCCTTTCAGCTACGACCCGGTTCCTTCCGTCATCAGCCTTCCTGTTGAGATGAAGGTAGCAGCCCTCGAAACCTTGCTTAATCGCCAGCTGAACGGGCTTATTTACGAGGATAACAGCCTCGACAACAATGGCGGTGACAATATTATGGTAAAAGCCTGGAAAAAGGAAAATATTAAAATCGGCTTCGAAAACGGGCAGTTTAGCTACCGCATTCCCTTGAAACTCTGGATCAAAGCAGGCTGGAAAATTGAGCAGTTCGGAATTTCCTTATCCGATTACCGTGAACTCAATGCAGAGATAGCTCTGAAGTTCCATACTGCGATAACCGTAAATAAAGACTGGACTGTAACTACGGTAACAGCTTCCGATGGGTACGAATGGCTCAGCACTCCAACCTTGAAAATAGGCCCTATCGACGTGCCAATTACCTTTATTGCCGATATGATTATCAAGTACAATACAGCTACTATTAATACGGCTATTGATAACGGATTTAAGCAAAGCCTGGATTTGAAATCCACGGCAAAACAGGCCTGGGTTGAACTACAGAAACCAATGCTTCTTTCGAAAGAATATGGCTTATGGCTTCGCGTTAGTCCTAAAGCAGTTTCGGCTATTCCCATTTCAGGCGGAAAAGGCATTATTAAACATACTTCTTCCATACAGGCTGTTACCGAGTGTTTTACAGGGAAAGAACCTCCTTCCCGCATCAACCCCGTACTTCCCGATTTGCTAACTGTTAACAAACTCGGCGATGAGTTCCTGGCCAATGTGGTTTCCTATATCGGTTATGAATATATGGATTCCATTACCCGTTCGATGCTGATAAATACATCCTATACTTCAGGCAAAAAGACCGTTACCATTACGGGCATATCCATTTATGGGAACGAAAACAAAATGATTATAGCCGCCGATCTGAGCGGGAGCATAAAGGGAAAGGTCTATTTTGCAGGTCTGCCTTCCTACCGTGCTGCCGATTCGAGTATCATTTTCAAGGATCTGCAGTTTTCATTACAAACAAAAAATATTTTACTCAAATCAGCTTCCTGGCTTGCCAACAGCGGCATCGAAAAAGCAATCGGCAGGAAACTATCCTATCCTATTGGTGCCGAGTTGCGCGAAACCTACTCCATGATGGTTGGCAGCCTGAAACGCTACGAACTGGGCGCTGGATTTTTCCTCAGCGGCAGCCTCAACGGCATTGAAGTTCAACAACCGGTGCTGGCTCCCGGAGGTATTATAGCACCTGTTAGCATCAAGGGGAAACTCTCCGTAAAACTTGAATAACAGCTGATGTTAAACCTTTGACGCAGCCAGGTATCAAAGCTGACATGATTTTGGAGCTGTAAAATCTAAAATGGCGGAGGTTGGTTCACTTAAATGGAAATGTACAAAGTGGAATAGATGTACTTCTGATAACCGATCTACTGTCAGTCTTTAAAAGGGAAAGCAGGCTTAAGTCATTCATACAGATAATAGCATTTCATCAACACAAATATCAGGTCAGCTGGAGAATCAGGATAAACATAGAATTCAATCGCTCGACGAAGCAGGCTTCGGGCTGCTCTTCAGGAGTCATTTCCAGGGATTGTGCTTTTTTGCGTTGAAGTATGTGAAGGATTCGGAAACGGCTAAAGAGATCGTTCAGGATGCTTTCCTCGGCCTCTGGGAAAAACGTGACACCATTGATATGGAACGCCCGGTGAAATCGTATCTTGCCATGGTGATTCATAATAAATGCACCAATTACCTGAGGGATAACCGCAAGTTCGACCAGTACATTCTGAATATAGAGGAACTGCTCGAGGTTCCCGGCTACGAAGGTCCCGACAAGCTTATTGAAAACGAATTGGAAGCAAAAATTGACGCGGCCATACAGGAACTTCCCGCGAAATGCAGGGAGATTTTCGTTCTGAACCGCTACGAAAACTTAAAATACCAGGAGATAGCTCACAAATTGGATATCTCCGTTAAAACGGTTGAAACACAAATGTCGAAGGCATTGCAGCATATGCGCATCAGGCTTGCTGAATATATTAGCTTCATTGCCGCTTTGTTTTTTACCTATTTCGACACCTGAGGATGGAAATGACTTTCGCTGAAAGCTGAAACAGGAATTTTTTCCGCCTCCGCATCAGGGTAAAACAGGATTGAAGTGTATTATTGACAGTTAAGGAAAATGAACGATAACGCAACATATTATATTGACTTCATCACGAAGTACTTCTCCGGGGAAATCACCGAAGAGGAGTTGCGCTTGCTTTCCGGCTGGTTAAAGGCAGATACAAAAAATGAAGTGCTTTTCGGGCAATACCTAAAAACCTGGCAACTGATTGAACAGCAAAAGATTCAGTCATCCATAAGTCCCGGGCAGGAATGGATTACATTTCGGTCCAAAATAACTGCCACAGCTTCCGAAGATGAAAATCCTGCTAAAATCATCCCTCTTCATCAAAACGGCCGCAGTCTGAAACGCTTATTCCGGAATGCATGGAAAGTGGCTGCAGCTTCTGTAATATTGATGGTTGCGTCATTCCTGTTGTATACCTACATGGCCCGACCAGCTTTAATTACCGTGACTGCCAGGGCCTCCAACATGGAACAGGTACTCCCCGATGGTTCAGTGATTACACTGCATGCCGGGTCGCGTATCACCTATCCCGATAGGTTTGCCTCCTCCACCCGGAACGTCGAATTACATGGGGAGGCCTATTTTATAGTATCCCATGATAAAACAAAACCGTTTGTAGTGGCTTCGGGGGATGCAAGAGTTGAAGTGTTGGGGACGCAATTCAATGTAAATACACAGGCCCCGGCTAATACTATGGAAGTGGTGCTGACCACGGGGAAAGTCTCCGTTTATTACATTGCTAAGCCACAGGAAAATGTATTGCTGATGCCAGGCGAAAAAGCGAGATTTACCGGGCAGCATCAGATCAGTAAAGTCATCAATACCGATCCCAATTATATGGCATGGAAATCCCATGTGCTGGTTTTCGATAACGAAACCCTGTCGCAGGTTATAAATACATTACAAAACGTATATCAGGCTCCGCTTAAAATTGTAGATTTGCCCTTATCGGAATGCAGGGTCACGGCTACGTTCAATGATCAGTCGCTGCAGTCCGTATTGAAAGTTATTACTGAAACGCTTAACCTGCAAGTGCGTCAGAACGGGAAAGTGATCGAGTTGTCGGGTAGCGGTTGCAGATAGGATTGTTTCCCGCATTTTGCCATCATACACTTGTCGTAAAATTGTCCAAACATAAAGCTGCTGAAGTTAAGCCTGTGCCGGGATAAAGCCGGATCATGGCCTCAAGCCGGGTATAGATTGATTTTGATTTTTTGAATTAATGAAACAGTAATTCAATAACCAACCATTTGAATCCAGGGAAAAGAATTTGCCAGATGCTTTTGATGAGTCTGCTCTTTGTCGCGGCTTCAGCTGTCTATGGACAAAACCTGGATAAAAAAATCACGCTTCAGGTCCATGATCAGCCTCTGGGTGAAGTAATACGGTTAATCAGCGAAAAGGGCGGTATACTGTTTTCCTACAGCCAGCAATCCATTCCGGTCAATAAAAAAATTACCGTAGTCGCACTCAATACTTCTCTTTCCGAGATCTTCAAAACCGTATTTATCGCCAACGGGATAGAATATTCTCTTTCTGAAAAGCAGATTATATTAAAACTCCATTCCGGACCCATCCCGGACAGCCCGCCAGCTCAGGTACAGCAAGTCCGGAAATATACCATCAGCGGTTATATCAGGGAAAAGTCAAGCGGCGAAGCAATTATCGGCGCCAATGTGTACGATATAGCATCGTACCAGGGCACCACCACCAATTCCTATGGATTCTATTCCTTATCCCTGCCAGCCGGGAATTACTATATCTCAAATTCGTTTGTGGGATATAAGCCGGTTTCTCAGGAGGTCGATCTCCATAAAAACCTGGAGTCGACCGTGGATCTTGAATTTTCGCCCATCGAAATGAAAACGGTTGAAATTACCGCTGACCCGGAAGCCGATGCCATGCATATCAGTCAGTCGGGCGATATCAGGTTTTCGCCGGCCGTACTCAAACAGCTGCCCGGGTTTGCCGGCAACGTGGATGTACTCAAGTCGTTGCAGAACATCCCCGGGGTGGTTACTTTCGGCGACGGATCCTCCTTTTACTATGTGCGCGGGGGCAACAGCGACCAGAACCTCCTGCTGATCGACGAAGCACCCATTTATAATCCCTCCCACCTGTTTGGCTTCTTTTCGGCCCTGTCGCCCGATGCCATAAAAGACGTGATGGTGTATAAAGGCGATTTCCCAGCCGCTTACGGAGGAAGACTTTCGTCAGTGGTGGATGTGAGAGCCCGCGAAGGCAACATGAAACATTTAGGTTTTAGTGGCAACTTTGGCCCCTATACATCCGATTTCACTATCGAAGGTCCTATAGTGAAAGAAAAGAGCTCTTTCCTGGTTTCGGGCCGCAAATCGAATCTCAACTGGCTGCAACTTTCGAACGACGATCAGCGAAGTTATAAATTCAATTTCTATGACTTCAACACCAAACTTAATCTGCGGCTCAATAAGAACAACAGGCTCTTCCTTACCACCTTTACGGGGAACGATGTTTTCGAAAGATACAATCAACTGAACAGGAATACCTTCGGTATCAGCTGGAATAATGTGGCAGGGACCCTGCGCTGGAATCATATTTTCAACAGCCGACTTTTTTCCAATACCACGGCCTATATCAGCCGGTACAACTATTTCCTTGATATTGCCAAGGAACTGAAGAACTATTGGACTTCGTCCATTTCGAATGCTACCCTGAAAACGGACTTCTCCTGGTACCCTGATCCGAAAAACACCCTAAAAGCGGGGTTTGAAGTCAACGTACACGGCAGCAACCCGGGGAATGTGCATTATTCGGATGCCGAAATACAGTCGAACCTGCCGCATATCGCGGAATACCAGTCCACGGAACTGGGTATGTATGTGAATAATGAACAGCAAATAGGTCGGAAGTTTTTTGCCAGGTACGGGCTGAGGCTCGTTAACTGGAACGACCTGGGACCTACTTCGGTTTACTATTTCGATGCTAACCACAAGGTAATTGATACCATACAGGTAGCCGGGAATACAATTTATAAAAGCTTCCTGAACCTTGAGCCACGAATTGACCTGAAATATGCCCTGAACGAAAGTTCCGTACTTCATGCCAACTACAGCCGTAATGTTCAACATCTGCAGGTTTTATCCAACTCTACCAGCCCGTTTACTTCACTCGAAGTGTGGGTTCCCGCAGGTCCGAACATCCTGCCACAGAAGGCCGATCAGTTTTCGCTGGGCTTTTTCAGCAAACTGTTTCACCGGAATTTCGATTTCTCCTTCGAAGTCTATTACAAACGCCTTTACAACCAGGTGGATTATAAGGACCATGCCAACATGCTTTTCAACCCCTTGCTCGAAGGGGAACTTCGCTTTGGCGATGGCTGGTCGTATGGCATGGAAACTATGCTGCGTAAGAGCCAGGGTAAATTTACCGGCTGGATCAGCTATGCCTTTTCGCGGTCGACGAAACAAATCGGCGACGTAAACGGCGATAAAGTCTTCCCGGCATCCTGGGACCGTCCGCATAACATTTGCATCAATGCTTCCTATGCCGGTGGAAAACACTGGAGTTTTTCGTCGCACTGGATGTATCTCAGCGGATCCCCTTTTACTTCACCTGTAGGGTTTTATTACATCAACGGGTATTCCGTCCCGGTTTACGGTGATAAAAACAACGACCGCTATCCCGCTTATCACCGCTTGGATTTATCGGTGACCCTTGCACTGAGCAAGCCGGAGAAACGGTTTCAGCACAACCTTATGCTTACCGTTTACAATGTGTACGGGCGACATAATCCGTTTGCTGTGAACTTCAACAAAATAATGGACGATAATGGGAACATCCTGGTGCCTGCCAATCTCCAGGGTGATGTTGAACGTATTTCAACCGCTATTTCCGTGGCCGGGGCTATTCCCTCACTTAACTATACCTTCCGTTTCTGATGAAAAGGCTGTGTACATACCTGCTGCTGATCCTGCTGCTCTCCTCCTGTGAAGAACAGAAGGACTGGGTTTTGCAGCCCGGCAACACGGATTTTGTTGTAGTGGATGGCATCATTACCAACGAACTGAAAATTCAATCCGTCAATCTCTCCAAACCGCTAAGCGGGCTTAACGAAAAGCCTATGCCTGTGTCAGGGGCCACCATGCTGGTATCGTCGAACCAGCTGGTTTATAATTTCCATGAAGACCTTTTGCGGCCTGGAACCTATGTATCGGATCAGGCTTTTGCAGGCATAAAGAATAAAACCTATTCCCTGCTGATCACCTCGGGAAACAGGGTGTACTCCTCAAAAGCCGTTCTGGCACCTCCCTTCGATTTTGTGTTTTTACAGTACAGGAAAACAACAGCCGATAAAAACTATCGTATCACGCTGGTGGCAAGCGCCTTTCACCCGATGAGGCCGGCCATGTACGAAATCCTGCTCGACTGGTCGGCTATACCCGCTTATGCAAATGTGAATCCCGATTCGTGTAAGGCAAAACTGCTCTTTTATACCCTTCCCACCCTGGATGTGAGCGAGGTATTTGCTCCTTCGCTGGAGAAAACAGTATTCCCGGCCGGAACCCTGATTACCGAACGCAGGTATTCCTTAACCGACGAACATGCCGCCTTTATCCGGGCTCTCCTGCTCGAAACCACCTGGCAGGGCGGGTTCTTCAACACGGCATCGGCCAATGTACCTACTAACCTGAGCGACGGTGCCATCGGATTTTTCGGGGCCAGCGGGGTAGTGGAAAAACAGGAAGTGGTTAAGTAATCGCCTGTTGCAATTTCATGTCCTCAGGCAAACCTGATTAAAAGAATAAAGGCAGAGATCTGAGGCAGCACTCTAATCACAAACGCAGCACACTCAACCTAAGCCTCAGGTTAAATATTAAAGGATTTCTCACCATGACCACCTCCGGGCAAAAAATCTGAAAAATAATTCATCTCCGCATCAGGGTTAAAAGCAATTCCGGTGTATTATATACGTAAACAGTTCATCAATCCCTCAAAAGAAACTAAACACTCCAGAACATGAAAACGAAAAACCTGATCCAACTGTCAGTCATTCTTGTTTCCGCCATCGCACTTTCTTTCACCTCCTGCAAGAAGGACGCTATTGATAAGGGCACGGCCGATCCGGCATCCCTCGTACAATTATCATCGGATGAAAACAATGTGGAAGGCGTAATGAACGATGCCGAAGGCGATATTACTTCCGTGATGTCGAACAACGCCGGGCTGAAATCAACCGCATGGCTGCCCTGCAACGCCACCCTCGATTCGCTGGCAGTAGCCAACGACACCGTAACCATGTACATCACTTACAACGGTTTAACCTGCAACGGAAAGCACAACCGCACCGGGCAGATTGAGATCAAAAAGAAAGTGGGTACCCATTGGGAAGTGGCCGGTGCAACCATTATTTACAAATACATCAATTACATGGTTACCCGCGTGGCTACAGGCAAATCCATTACCCTCAACGGCACCAAAACCTTTGTGAATGTAAACGGAGGCCATCGCTGGCAGGTAGGTACCGCAATCACTTCTTATGTCGAAAAAGTAAGCGGTTCCATGCAGGCCAGTTTCGATAACGGAACCAGCCGCACCTGGAATGTAGCCCGCCTGCTTACCTATACAGGCACACCCGGACAAATTGTGCTTTCCATCGACGGTTTTGGTTCGGACGGTGAATTCCAGAACCTGGTAGTGTGGGGCACCAACCGACAGGACGAAGTGTTCTACACCCAGATCACCCAATCGGTAGTTTGCCGCCAGGCCTGCGACTGGGATCCATGTGCAGGTGTGAAGATCCATCAGATTCCTTCGGACAATAAAAGTGCAACCATCACATTTGGTTTCGACGATAACAACCAGGCCATCACAGGTGATAACTGCCCTACCCGCTACCGCGTCGACTGGCAGAGGAATAACAAATCGGGAACCAGTTACTTACCACTCTAAACCTCAGATTCTCATAAGCCAACTTCGATTATGAAAGGCCGATCCGGAAGGGTCGGCCTTATTTTGTGTATTGGCAAGCAGGTTTACTTTTCCAAACCATTCGGACAAGTCGGTACATTTCACTCTTCCAATAAAATAAATTAACCCTACCCGGCCATATATTTAAAAATCTGCTATACATTTGTTGCCTCATCCTGCTTGTTATACCTGAGAATTTTTAACGATTTTTCATAAGGTCCTGTTCCTGATCCATGCGAAAATACATTACCCTCCTGATAGTCCCCGTTTTCCTGTTCAACATAGGAGGATACTATCTGTGGTTCAGTGTGTTGCAATATAACATACAGCAGGAGGTCCGCCTGGAAATACGAAAGGGCCTTCAGGAAAAGGATCTTACCCTCATCAGTATGCCTGCTGATAACAAAGCGGGCTTCAGCTGGATTAAACCCGGCAAAGAACTCAGGTACAAGGGCGAAATGTATGATGTAGTGAAAATGCGGGTTCAGAATGGAAATAAAATCTATTACTGCCTAAACGACAGCAAAGAGAAACAACTGATTGCCGGCTTCCATAAAACGCATAACACAAAAAAGGATTCCGAGAAAAAAATGAAACGAGGGTTTAATTATCCCTTTTATTTTCAAGAGTATACCCTGATAAAAAGCCCTTCAGCAAGCAATATCCCTTTTGCAAATATATCTGTTTCCTATACTTCGGGTGCGATTGATATCCACTCCCCTCCTCCCAAATGGGTTTAACCTCACTGTACTAACCTCATCCATTCTTGTAAATTTCAGCATCAGGAACTCCCGTTTAAGATTCCTTTTTATGAATGTAGTTTGTGCATGACGATAATTTCTACAGTATGCATCGGAAGGATCTTGAAATCCTCCGATTTGCCAACGGTTTCCGTTGTATATGCCTGTGTTAAACCATCAAATACATCAAAAAAATGAAACTAAATTTATACCTGGCTGCGCTTTCCGTATGCAGCAGCGGTTTCCTGTTTGCCCAGAACACGAAACCCGATTCAACCAAAACCATTAACCTGGGCGAAGTAGTCATTACGGCAAACCGCTTGCCCATACTGTTAAAGAATAATACAGGTTCCATCTCCCTGGTCACCTCGCATACTCTGCTGGGAATGCCTAAAGCCATAGGCGCTGAGGAGGCTTTGCGCCTGGTGCCGGGAGTACGCATCGACAATCAACACGACGGCGAGCGGGTACATGTTTCCATACGCGGACAAGGCATACTCACCGAACGCGGACTTCGCGGAATAGGCGTCATCATTGATGGCATTGCCGTTAACGACCCTTCCGGCTTTGCACCCGACCTGTATGATGTGGACTGGAACACGGTGAAAAAAATCGAAGTCCTTCGCGGACCTGCCGCCGGATTATACGGAGGCGGAGGCGCTGCCGGCGTATTAAATATAACAACCAACGATGGGGGATTAAAACTTATAGGCGGCGAATTAAGCCAGACTCTGGGTTCAAACGGATTCACAAAATCCCTGCTGCAACTCGATGGCCGTAAAAATGATATGGATTACCGCGTAAGTTATTCGCGTTCCGGGGGCGACGGGTATCGCGATCATCAGGCTTTCTGGAGCAATAAGTTCTACGAAAAACTCAATTATCATCCAGCTAAGAAATTATCGATCACCCAGATCATTTCGCATACCGATTACTTCCAGCAGAATCCTGAAGGATTAAATATTCAGCAGCTCGATAACCTTTTACAGGCGAATCCCGATGCCTGCCCGTTTAATGAATACCAGAAAACAAACCGCACCACGCTTGGTTTTAACGGAACGTATAAATTCAGCGCAAAGCAGGATGTTCAGCTTTCGTCATTCTTCCGCACCTGGAACTACAAGGAAACCAGCAACCGCGCTGCCGAATACAGGACCTATACCGTTCCGGGATTAAGCGCGCAGTACAACCTCCACCTGGCTTCAGGTGCTGTTAAACACAATCTCAGCGTAGGAACCGACTTCAAATGGCAGAACATTGACATGTACAAGTTACAAAGCGCCGGCAATCCGGACAGAGTTGAGAGCACCGATGAAACCAACCTCGAAACCGGTTTATTACTTGCCAACCAGATAATTGCCCAACGCAGCATAGGCATATTCGGATTGTACAATCTCGAAATTGGGAACTTCAACCTGATGGGTAGTGTACGGTATGATGATATGACCAATGAACTGACCGATAAAATGATGGGGCCCGATTCAGCTAAAATCTCTCAAAACTACAACCAGGTTTCAGGTCGTATAGGCGCCAGTTATTCCTTTGCTCCTGCAGCAACCTTGTTTGCCAATTTCAGTCAGGGATTTGTGCCCCCCTCAACCGAGGAGTTAGCCAGCAACCCGCTTGGGTATAGTGGTTTTAACACCCATTTGGTTCCGGCTACCTCCAATTGTTTCGAATTTGGAGCCCGTGGTTATATAGGCGAGAAACTCTCGTACGAAATCACCGTGTTTAATATGAAAACCGAAAATGACTTCTTCCGCTTCAAACAAAGCGGCAGGGGAAACCAGGAAGTGTTCTATGGAAATGCAGGTAACAGCAAGCGTACAGGTATTGAAACCTCTCTTACTTATAATATCCTGAGTAATCTGAGTCTGCAGGTAGCTTATACCTATGCCGATTACAAATATACTTCGGCCAGCATCGATCCTGTTTATACCGATACTGCTTATGTGCTCACCACCCCTCCTGCTTCGGGACAATGGTTACCTAACTCACCCAAACACCAGCTTTTTGCTGAACTCGTGTACACTATTAATAAAAACTTCACTGTTAGTTTAGGAACCGAGTACCAGTCGAAATGGGCCATTTACACCGATGCAAAAGCTTACAGCGGTGAGATGGACCCAACTATTTACCAGAACTGGCAGGATGGATTTAACTTATTCCATGCACGCCTGGCTTACCAATGGACCCTCTATGGAATAAAAGGCGAGTTAAGTCTTTCGGCACGTAACTTTACGGGAGTGAAATACATGGCCTTCACCGAACCCGATCCGGATGGCAATTCCTATCAGCCGGGACCAAGCAGCGAATTTTTCGGAAATCTGAAAATCAGGTTTTAATCCTTAACAAGTAATAAGCAAAAAATAAACACATTAAGCAGTAATCAGAGATATAAAAGGTAATACAATCCAAAGCAGGGAATCGTTTTTATTCCCTTACCATGGATTGAATACCGGTCTCTCATTACTGCTTTATTATTTCCGTATGGCAAATCATTTATGGAGTGATCTGTTTTATGGGTGATGGATGATATTTAGGCTACATAATATTTTGATGTGCTGGAGGAACTTACTATCTGCATCTAGTATTGCGGAAGTGAATTTTAGTTAAGGTTAAATCATGAGTCAGTATCAAAAGTTGGGGAGTGAGTAATATAGTCCAAGATTTTTCAAAGATTGTATGTCAGGA
>CAIPFN010000354.1 GCA_903864265.1 uncultured Bacteroidales bacterium
CTTGTGGCCCTTGGACAGTCGCAATCGGCCCTCGACCTGGTAATAGGGATTTATGATCAGACCAAAACGGCAAACCAGGCCGATCAGTTCCTGAAAGCTTCGCTGTACCGCATGAAACTGGAAGCCGATTTCCAGGAAGATACCTATGAAAAAAGCATAGCCCGCACACAGCTTGAAATCAGGACGGCGCAGGCACCGTTGAAACAGGTTCTGTATTCCTTACTGGCCGAATTGTACGGGCGGTACTACCAGAATAACCGCTGGCAGATCATGGAACGCAGCGAAACGGCGAACTTTGCTTCCGACGATATCAAGACCTGGGACCTGAAAAAACTGGTAACCGCCGGTATGCAGAACTATGCTTTATCCCTGACCGACGCCAATGTACTTAAATCGACCTCTATTTCAGCGTATGATGAGATTCTGATCAAAGAGAAAAACTCGGAGAAATTCAGGCCCACCCTGTTCGATATGCTGGCTCACCGGGCCATTGATTTCTATACTTCTTCCGAAGCCGGCCTCACTAAACCGGCTGCAAGCTTTTTGATGGACAATCCCGGGTTTTTTGCCCCTTCAAATGAATTTTCCGCATTAATTATTACTTCACCCGATAGCCTGTCGTTCGAATACCAGGCTATGAAATTGGTTCAGGAAGTAGTCCGGTTTCATCTGTTGGATAAGGATCCTTCTGCCCTGGTGGATGCCGAAATAGAACGCCTTGCTTTTGTTCACGAAAAATGCCTTCTTCCCGAAAAGGACAGCCTTTACCTTGCAGCCTTATATAAACTGGAAAGCCATTTTAAAAATCATCCTTCATCCACCGAAGTTGCCTTTCAGATTGCCTCTCAGTTAAATATTGACGATGAGCAGGTAGTTCCATTTATGGACGAGGAAAATGGGATAGGCAAGGCTGTTCCGGAATCCCGGAAATGGGATAAAAAGAAAGCCGTTGAGGTTTGCGAAGCTGCCATAAGCCGCTTCCCGGATAGTTTTGGCTCAAAGAACTGCAGCTCTTTGCTCGAAGGAATCAAACAGCCTTCACTATCCCTGGTTAACGGGTATGTTGCGATACCTTTAAAGCCATCACTGGCACTGCTGAATTATAAAAATATTACAAAAATATATTTTCGCCTTGTCAAAATTGACGCTGATATAGAACTGGAATTACAGCAGCAACAGATGGATGTGCGTCTGCAAAAATACCTCTCATTGAAAGTAGAGCAGTCGTGGGAGCAGAACATCCCCTCAGAAGGAGATTTCCGCCTGCATTCAACTGAAATCAGGGTTCCGGCAGCTAAAACCGGCCGTTATATTTTACTGACAAGTACGGATGACAAGTTCCCGGCTAAGTCAGCCATTGTAACTTCAACCGGTTTCTGGATCAGCCAGTTCAGCTACCTGAGCCGAAGGGCTGATGATGGAAGCAACGAAATCGTGGTACTTAATCGCGAATCCGGCCAGCCCATGACGGGCGTAAAAGTACAGGCGTTCGCAAAGGAGTATAATTCGAAGCTGAGGAAATACGAAAGCATTGCCGGCAACATTTTTATGACGGATAAATCAGGAATGGCAGTTATTCCGCCTAAAAAAGAAGGCTGGAAGAATACGAATTTTTACCTGGTCTTCTCTTATAAGGACGATCAGCTGATCACCGAAAGCTACTTTTCGGGATTTTCGTACCGGAATAATGAAGTGGCTACCCAGGTGCAGACCCGCTTTTTTACCGACAGGTCCATTTATCGCCCGGGTCAGACTATCTATTTTAAAGGAATAGTGCTCGACAAAAAAGGTGAAGAGGTGAGCGTAAAAGCTGCATTCAGCACGGAAGTAACCTTTTATGATGTTAACGGACAGCTGGTTTCGAAACAAACTTTTACCACCAACGATTTCGGCTCCTTCGGTGGAAGCTTTACCGCACCACAGGCCGGACTTACCGGACAAATGACGATACGCTGCGAAACCGGGTCCATAGCTGTGCAGGTTGAAGAATACAAAAGGCCCAAATTTGAAGTGAGCTTCGAAACGGTAAAGGGATCGTATAAACTGGGTGAAACCATCATGGCAAAAGGAAAGGCAACAGCCTATGCGGGCAGTTCTGTTTCGGATGCCAAAGTTACGTATCGGGTAGTCCGCCAGGCCCGTTTCCCGTTCTGGTGGGGATGGCGGTCCATGCCACGATCGGCCGAAACGGAAATTACAAACGGCGTAGCCCTTACGGGAAACGACGGCACTTTTACCATACCGTTTAAAGCCATACCTGATCTTTCGGTCGATCCGAAAACAGACCCGGTGTTTACCTATACCGTGTATGCCGATGTGGCCGATATCAATGGCGAAAGCCACAGCAGCGAGACCGGCATTTCGGTCGGATATAAAGCACTACTTATAAAAACGGATCTGGCCGACGATATTAATCTCGAAAAGGCAGTTCAGTTCTCGCTTTCCACCACCAACCTGAACGGAGAAAAGGAAGCGGCTTCGGGAACCATTAGTATTTCGAAACTGCACAAACCCGATCAGGTGTATTTCACACGTAAATGGGAACAGCCCGATACTTTTGTTATGACGAAAGCGGAGTTTGAAAAGGATTTTCCCGGCGAGGTATATAAGGATGAAGATGATGTAAGTACCTGGGCTAAAGAAGCAAACGTGTTTTCAGCCGGCTTTGCCACTCCCGCCGATTCCCTCTTTAAGCCCGCGAATACCTGGAAAGCCGGTATGTATGTACTCGAAATTAAAACGAAGGATGCTTTCGGGCAGGAGGTGTTGTTTAAGAAGTATTTCAGCGCCTTTCAACCTAAGGCAACAGCCACTGAAGCCGTTTCACCCCTTTTCTTCAGCTTGCTCACACCCACTGCTGAACCTGGTGGAGAAGTGAAATTTGTAATCGGCAGTCCGCTGAAGAAAGCCTGCATTATCTATGAAGTTATTCATAAGGATAAAGTAGTGAGCCGCGAAATACTGAATCTGAATAATGAACAACAACTGATCAGTATACCCGTGAAAGAAGAATACCGCGGTAACTTTGCCATCAGCCTGGCGATGGTAAAGAATAACCGTACTTTCTTTACAAGCAAGGTAATCAGTGTTCCATATACCAATAAGAAACTCGATATCAGCTTTGCCAGTTTCCGGAATAAATTACTGCCCGGACAGGAAGAGGAATGGCAGATCACCCTGCGCGACAGCAAGGGCGATAAAGCCGTTGCCGAAATGATGGCCGGTATGTACGACGCCTCCCTGGATGCCTTTATGCCGCACAGCTGGTCGTTCGACATTTTCAGTTATTTTAACGGCACCCATTCCTGGGATGGAAACCGATTTTTCGGCCTGGCCAACAGCGAACAATATTATATTCCTGAACTCACTTCAAACTTAACTTTCCACGAATATGACCGTCTCAACTGGTTTGGTTTCGATTATGGATATTCGGGAGGCGACAGACATGGCATGGTCAGGCAACTGAGGTTTGCGGCTCCGGTGGTTAGTACTGCTGAATTTTTGAACCAGGATATGGCTGCACCTATGGACAAAAGTGTTGCCGTTGATCAGATCATGAAATATAAGGTACCACTCGAAAAATCTGAAAAGGCTGAAGTTGAGAAGTCAACAACAGCTTCACCACCTATACATATCCGCAAAGACTTTAACGAAACCGCCTTTTTCTTTCCTCAGCTTGCTACCAATGAAAAAGGTGAAATTGTTATAAAATTCAAGGCACCCGAAGCCCTTACCCGCTGGAAAATGATGGGACTGGCCTATACCAAAGACCTGAAATACGGACAGATTGAGAAAACATTGCTTACCCAAAAGGACCTGATGTTGTTCACCAACCCTCCCCGTTTCCTGCGCGAAGGCGATAAAATGGATTTTGCAGCTAAACTCTCCAATATCAGCGACCACGATCTGACCGGAACGGCCGAACTTCATTTCTTCGATGCTTTTAGCATGAAACCTATCGACGATCTTATGGGACTTATACAAAGCAGCATTCCATTTTCTGTTCTCAAAGGCTTAAGTAGCCCGTTGAGCTGGAAAATCAGTATTCCCGAAGGATTGCAGGCCGTAATTTACCGCATTACCGCTGCGTCAGGAGATTTCAGCGATGGGGAAGAAGCTGCCATTCCGGTGCTTACCAACCGCATGCTGGTGACCGAATCCTTGCCCTTGCCGGTAAATGGCAATCAGCAGAAGAAATTCACCTTCGAAAAGCTGCTTAATTCAGGCAAGGCTGGCTCGACTCTCCGCAATTACAGGCTCTCGCTCGAATATACGTCCAACCCGGCCTGGTATGCCGTTCAGGCTTTGCCTTACCTGATGGAATATCCTTACGAATGCGCCGAGCAGCTTTTCAGCCGCTACTATGCCAACAGCCTGGCCACGCATATCGCCAACAGCGATCCTAAGATTAAACGCGTTTTCGAAAGCTGGAAAACCATTACACCCGATGCACTGAAGTCGAACCTCGAAAAGAATGAGGAACTGAAATCTGTGTTGTTGCAGGAAAGTCCCTGGGTGCGCGAAGCTACCAATGAAAGAGAACGTAAGCAGCGTATCGCCCTGCTTTTCGACCTGAACCGTATGGCTTCCGAACAAAGCTCAGCCCTGAAGAAACTACGCGATATGCAGAGTTCCAATGGAGGATGGCCCTGGTTCGAAGGCATGCCCGAAAGCCGCTATATCACCCGGCATATTGTCACCGGTCTGGGTCATCTCTTTTACCTTGAAGTAATGAACCCGGCTGAAAATACGGAAATGCACGAAATGCTGAAAAAGGCGGTTGAGTACCTTGACATGGAAGAGAAAACTGACTTTGAAAAGCTTCGGAAGAGCGACACGAATTACCTTAAAAACAACCATCTGGGTTATGATGAAATTCAATACCTGTATGCACGAACCTATTTCCTGGCTGATTTTCCTTTCGGAAAGGAGTATAATGAGATGCTGGATTATTATAAGGCTCAGAGCCTGAAATACTGGAACACGCAGAACAACTACATGAAAGGAATGACAGCCTTGTATCTGAACCGTTTTGGAGAAACGAAAACGGCATCTCTTATCATGCGCTCACTCAAAGAAACCTCTTTACATAATGAAGAAATGGGCATGTACTGGCGGGCTGAACAACATGGCTGGTACTGGTACCAGGCACCGGTCGAAACCCAGGCTTTGCTGATTGAAGCTTTCGATGAGGTAAGCAACGATGCTAAATCGGTTGAAGAAATGAAGATATGGCTGCTGAAGCAGAAACAAACCCAGGACTGGAAAACCACCAAAGCCACTACCGAAGCCGTTTATGCTCTATTGATGCGGGGCACTTCCCTGCTGGCATCCGACAAGCAGGTGGAAATTACCCTGGGCCATGAAAAAGTAGATCCTTATAAAGCCGACGGTTCCAAGCCCGAAGCGGGCACCGGCTATTTCAAAACCAGCTGGGAAGCTTCGGCCATTCAGCCTGAAATGGGGAACATCAGTGTTGCCAATCCCAATCCCACCGTTGCCTGGGGAGCCCTGTACTGGCAGTATTTCGAACAACTCGATAAGATTACGCCGGCACAAACGCCGCTTTCGCTCAGCAAAAATCTCTTCCGTGAGGTAAATACGCCAGCGGGTCCTGTAATTGAACCCATCACGGAGGCTTCAACGGTGAAAACAGGGGATAAAATTGTGGTCCGGGTCGAACTGCGTTCCGACCGCGACATGGAATATATCCATCTTAAAGATATGCGGGCTTCGGCCTTCGAGCCGGTAAACGTATTGTCAGGATATCGATACCAGGATGGGCTGGGATATTACGAATCCACCCGCGATGCTGCTACAAACTTCTTTATATCCTATCTTCCCAAAGGAACCTATGTGTTCGAATATAAACTCGTGGCTACGCAAAAAGGCGACTTCTCCAATGGAATAACTTCGGTGCAATGCATGTATGCCCCCGGGTTTTCGGCTCATTCGGAAGGGATCAGGGTAAGGGTAGAGTAAGGATGTCGGATCGCAGATCGCGGATGTCGGATCGTGGTTCGCGGATCTTTGATGTCGGATCGGGGATGTTGGACCGATGATGTTAGACGTTAGATCGATAGAGTTTTATCTGATAAATCGCAAATCCGAAATCCGAAATCAAAGATCCGAAATCGCAAATCCGAAATCCTTAAAAGGGTTCCTCGTTTTAATACCCTATTATTGGTATGTATGCCAAAAGCTGGATACAATACGTTATATTTTCCTGATAACAAGCAGGGTCATGACAAAAGACAAACTCATTTACAGCGAAAAACTCATCAGCATTGAGGAAGCCATACGGTTTATTAAAAGCGACACCGACATCATTGTGGCCCAATGTGCCTCGGAGCCCCAGGGATGCTTGTCGGAATTTCACCTGGCAAAAGATCAGGTAAAGGATGTAAAGGTATTCAGCGTGCTTATGCTTAAGCCCTACGATTTTTTTATGCTGCCCGAAATGAAGGGGCACTTCGAACTCTGCAGCTGGTTTCACGGGGCCGGCGCGAGGCAGGCCATGAAAGCAAAAACCGGCACGGTTACCTATGTTCCCAATATGCTTCACCGTTCGGCCATCGACAGGTTTAAAGTGCGCAGGCCCCACCTGTTTTTTGGCACCTGCACGCCTCCCGATGAAAAAGGCTTTGTTTCGCTTTCGCTGGGCATCACCTACGAAAAGGACTGTATCGAAACAGCCGAAATCGTCATACTCGAGGTCAACGATCAGCTTCCGCGTACCCAGGGCGACACGCATGTACATGTGAGCGAGGTCAGCTGGTTTGTTGAATATTCAGCCACCCCTCCTGCCCTGCCCGCTCCCAAACCCGATGAAGTGGCGATGAGTATTGGTAAACATATAGCGGCACTGGTAGAAGACGGCTCCACCATTCAGCTGGGCATAGGCGAAATCCCCAACGCGGCAGCCCTGTCGCTACACGAAAAGAAGGACCTGGGAGTTCACACCGAAATGATGGTCGACAGCATCATGGAGCTCAGCCAGTTGGGCGTGATTACCAATAAGAAGAAAGCTATTCATAAAGATAAGTTTGTATGCACTTTCGCTATGGGCAGCGCAAAGCTTTACCAATGGCTCGACAACAATCCCTCGGTTGAATTCCTCCGCGGGAAATACGTTAACGACCCCTGCGTTTTGAAACACAACAGCCGTATGGTGTCCATCAATACCTGCATTATGATTGATTTCACGGGGCAGGTCTCCAGCGAATCCATAGGCATGGAACAATATTCGGGCACCGGGGGGCAAACCGATACGGCATCGGGTGCTGTTGAAGGAACCGACGGACTGGGGAAATCCATTATTGCATGCCGCTCTACAGCCCGGAACGGGGAAATCTCCACCATAGTGCCGGTGCTGCCCTTGGGAAGCGCGGTAACCCTGCACCGCAGCCATACGGATTATGTGGTTACCGAATGGGGAAGTGTGCGCTTAACCGGCCGCACCGTGCGCGAACGCACTCATCTGCTGGTCTCCATTGCCCATCCCGGCTTCAGGGACGCGCTGCAGGCACAGGCCGTAGAACTAGGCTATTGGTAGCCAAAAGCCTTGCAGGCGTATCTCAGCCTGCAACCTGGATTTGTTATACTATATTGGAAACCCCGGAACCCGGAACCCGGAACATGGAACCCGGAACCCGGAACCCGGAACCCGGAACCCGGAACATGGAACCCGGAACAAGGAACATGGAACCCCGTACCTCACCCCCGTTGGCGCGCGTCTCACTTTTTAAAAATATTCTCCCCGCTCTTGTTTTCTGACGCGTGCCGGCACCAACCTGATCAAAACCTTGTGAATGGCAACCTCTCAAAAAGAATTTCAAGAGGTGCTTCCAAATCCGCATAATTTCGGGTCACTAACTTAATTAAAACCACCAACTTAACCCCGTTAGCGCGCGTCTTACTTTTCAAAAACATTCTCCCCGCTCTTGTTTTCTGACGCGTGCCGGCACCAACCTGATCAAAACCTTGTGAATGGCCTTTAAAACACAGGACTTTGAAGATATCTCATTATTATTGGAAATATCAGCCGGTATTTATCGTGTACCGGTAATTTTACATTTATGGGGTTTTGAGTGCACGCGTCAGAAAATAAGACGCGCGCAAACAGAGGTAAGAATATTAGCCTGCTTTTATCGTGTGC
>CAIPFN010000355.1 GCA_903864265.1 uncultured Bacteroidales bacterium
AGTATAACCGCCAGTCCACGGTGATCAACTATACTTCCAAAAGGCTGAAAGATTTTAATATGGCACGTTGGAATAACGATCTGAAACAATATCAGCATCTGGATCTAAAACGCGATTTCAGGATTGATAATCAACGTTTGCCCGAGCCTGCGGAAGAAAAGATTGAAGAGGTGCTGAAGATTATCGAAAAAAACAGCATGGAAGAAAATCTCGGATGTAAAGCCTGCGGATATGATAGCTGCCGCGATTTCGCCATCGATGTGGCGCATGGAATCACACGACCCGATATGTGCATTATGCATTCCATAAAGAGCAAACAAGAGTATATACGCTCGCTGAAACATACCAACGACAAACTAGTGAAAACCCAGCAGGCTCTGCAAAACTCGGAGAAGAGAGCCCTGTTGGAAAAACAGATTGCACAGGATGCACTCGAAACCACTCAGACCATGTTGCACAAGCTTCCCACCGCGGTGGTGATCGTGGATGAAAACATGAAAATCATCGGATCGAACGAAAGCTTCGTAACCATCCTGGGCGAGGAAGCCACCGAAATTAATGAAATTATACCGGGTTTACTCGGTGCCGACCTGAAAACCCTGCTGCCGGTTCAGTTTTACAAGTTGTTTGCCTATGTGGTGAGCAGCAACGACGATGTGATAGGCCGCGATGTCCACCTGAACGACAAGCTGCTGAATGTCACTATATTCAGCATCAAAAAAAACAAGATAGTGGGTGCAGTAATCAGGGATATGCATATGCCCGAAGTGCGCAAGGAAGAAGTTATCAATCGGGTGACCGAAGTTATTGAACAAAACCTGGACCTGGTACAGCAGATTGCATTCCTGTTAGGCGAAGGAGCCGCTAAAACCGAAAAAATGCTGAATTCCATTATTGAGTCGCATAAGAGTAAGGATTGATGAGATTGATGGGATTGATGAGATTGATGAGATTGACAGAAAAGGCGGAAGGGTGAAAGGGTGACAGATGTCGGCTGAATAAAGAATCAGCATATTGGACCCTCTTCGTGTAAAAAGGAAGCAATTGATTAAATAACAGCATATCGGAAGAAACCATGAACAAGATATCCGAAATCCAATAGTATCTCGGAGTAAAGCTATAAAACCTGGGTCGGACTTTTCCGGGAAAGTTCAGTTCGTCTGTTTGCCGGAATGCGGCATCCAAAACAAGATCAAACCATCTACAAGTAAAAAATAAATAGCAGAAGGCACCCATGAGTGAAGGACAATTTTATGTAGAAGTGAATACCGTACAGAAAAACCACGATCTGGAGCGGATATGCGGCGACAAATTCCTGTCACAGCGCATTTACGAGGAAAACAGGATTATAGCCGTATTATCGGATGGCATGGGCCATGGGGTGAAAGCCAGTATGCTTTCGACACTCACAGCCACCATGGCGCTTAAATTTGCCGAAGAGCATAAAGAAGTCCGGAAAATTGCCGAAATCATCATGAATACCTTGCCTGTATGCAGTGAGCGGCAGATGAGTTATTCCACCTTTACCATAGTAGATATTGACATTGACGGGGAAACCCGCATACTCGAATACGACAACCCTCAAACCATCTGCTTACGAGGCAGTACACAGATTGACCCGGGCTGGGAATATATTACGCTGGATTCAGAAAAAAACGCGGGCAAGGAACTCAGGACCTGTTCGTTCAAGCATCAGAAAGAGGACCGGATTATCATCTGTTCCGATGGGGTGCCCCAATCAGGAATGGGAAGCCCGAAATTCCCGTTTGGCTGGGGTATGGAAAACCTGGAGCAGTATGTGCAGCAGCTGGTTGTTGCCGACCTTACCATTTCGGCCACACAACTGGCGGCCAAGGTGGTAAATATGGCCAATATAAATGATGGGTATCATCCGAAAGATGATACCACCTGCGCGGTGATCTACTTCCGCGAACCCCGGAAACTGCTGCTCTGTACCGGCCCCCCATACGAAGAAGTGAATGATGTGGCGCTGGGCGAAGCCGTCAGGCTGTTCGAAGGAAAAAAAATTATTTGTGGCGCTACCACGGGTGACATAGTTTCCAGACAACTGGATTTACCCATTATTGATAGTTTTGAATTTGATGACCCTGACCTGCCCCCGATTTCATTTATGGAAGGCATCGACCTGGTTACCGAAGGAATACTTACTTTAGGGAAAGTTTCCGACCTGCTGAAAAAATATTCGCCCCGGCTTAAACTCGGGAAAGGGCCGGCTGACCAGATTGTGCGACTTTTGCTCGACAGCGACGAAATCCATTTCATCATCGGCACCCGCATCAATATTGCACACCAGGATCCTAACCTGCCCGTGGACCTCGAGATACGGCGTACGGTGGTGAAACGGATCAGGCGTACCCTGGAGGAAAAGTTCCTGAAAGAAGTGAAGATCAAATACATTTAACAAGAGCAAATCAAATTCAGTTCTTTTCCCTGGCTCATCCCACTGCGCCTGGTAAACAGCCATTTAACCAATTATCCCCTTATGATCATGGCGCAGGGGGAAGCACGTTCAGGGTTCCTGCGGCCTTCAGCCCTGAACTCGCAGGCTTTCAGTACACCTCCGGTTCCGAAAACTGCTCAGTTTTAAAACAAAGAGCCTACTGAATTGTATATCAGCATCCTGAAAGACTTCCAGGTACTCAGCAGAGATTTATAAGGATTAGAATTCCAAATCATTTTTATAAAATATTCATATATTCTATTTTGGTTTCAAAATTTATTTATATTTTTACGTATCTTAATTTATAAGATGAATGGCGAATGCCATGATTCTAACCTATTGATTTGCAATTACTGACCAATCTGCCTTGAAAAAAATTGAACTTAATATTGTAGGTCTTAGCTATAGTCAGGCTCAGTCCAATTCATATGCCCTGGTACTGGGCGAAGTGAATGGCAAACGCCGGCTGCCTATAGTGATAGGCCATTACGAAGCCCAGGCGATAGCGCTCGAACTGGAGAAAATGAAACCATCGCGTCCGCTGACGCATGATTTGTTTTTCAATTTCGCCAAAACTTTTTCTATCAATATCGTGGAAGTTCAGATCACCAAATTCCATGAAGGTATTTTTTATGCCACTCTGGTATGCGACAATGGGATAAGCATACATGAAATTGATTCACGCACTTCCGATGCAGTGGCTCTGTCGATACGGTTTCACTGTCCCATATTCACCTCGGAAGAAATTATGTCGCAGGCAGGCATCGTTTTCGAAGATGAAGAGCCCTCGCAAGAAAGCATGGATGAAACGCCTGATGACGATATTTCCGCCTCATTCCGGAATCTTTCGCCTACCGAACTTGAAACAGAGCTTCAGCAGGCCATTGAAGATGAAGATTATGAGAAAGCATCGCTGATCCGCGATGAAATTCAGAAACGGAAATAATTCGGACACTTCACATCCAATTTTCTACCCTGATTCCAATGGACCCGGTAGCCGGATCAGCAGGCAGGAATTCTCTACGCAAATACTCCGGGTTCCGAAATAATTATTTGATCATACTAAACACTAAAACACCGCTATGAATATCAAGTATCGCTTGACTGCCATGAGTTTTTTACAGTTTTTTGTCTGGGGAGCCTGGCTTATTACGATAGGCACATACTGCTTTAACGCTAAAGGGTGGACAGGAGCTCAATTTGGGGCCATTTTTTCCACACTTGCCATAGCATCCATTTTTATGCCTGCCATCACCGGCATTATCGCTGACAAATGGATCAATACCGAAAAATTATACGGAGTCCTGCACATATTATATGGTCTGGTATTGTTTTATGTTCCCCAGGTGAACGACCCTGACACCCTCTATTATGTCATTTTACTGGCGATGATTTTTTATATGCCCACCATATCCTTGTCAAATTCCATTTCGTACACCATACTGAAAAACAACAATTACGATGTGGTGAAGGTATTTCCTCCCATACGGGTTTGGGGAACCATCGGCTTTATTGTGGCCATGTGGATCACCAACCTTTCGGGCAGCAAAGCCAATGCAAACCAGTTTCTGATAGGAGCGGTAGCTGCGATTGCTTTAGGAATATATTCGTTTACGCTTCCGGCCTGCAAACCCCAGAAATCCATGTCGAAGGACGCTTCGCTGATGGAGCAGTTAGGATTAAATGCATTCAAACTGTTTTCGAATTACAAAATGGCTATGTTTTTTATTTTCGCCATGTTTCTGGGTGCAGCATTGCAGTTAACAAATATGTACGGCGATTCCTTCCTGGATGATTTCAAAAAGGTGCCTGAATATGCCGATTCATTTGTAGTGAGGTTTTCAACCATCATCATGTCTATATCGCAAATGTCGGAAACGCTGTTTATTCTGACTATCCCATTCTTCCTGAAACGTTTTGGCATTAAAAAGGTAATGCTGTTTTCGATGATTGCCTGGGTATTGCGTTTTGGATTGTTTGCTTACGGAAACCCCGTGGAAGGATTGTGGATGATTATACTTTCCTGCGTTGTTTATGGAATGGCTTTCGACTTTTTCAACATTTCAGGCTCTTTGTTTGTTGAAACTACCACTGATCCTAAAATCCGTTCCAGTGCCCAGGGTTTATTCATGATGGTGACAAATGGATTTGGAGCTTTCTCCGGAAGTAAGATCAGCGGATTTGTGATCGACAAATATTATACCCATGCTTCAGGGAAAGACTGGCACGGAATCTGGCTGGCCTTTGCCATTTATGCCTTGATAGTTACCATCGCTTTTGCCATTTTCTTCAAGCATAAGCACGATCCAAAAGCATTGGCCAGCGTGGCACATTAAGTCAACAACGAATGAGTGAAAATCCGTTAACGGGAATTCAGCTTATTCAATTTGTATAACATAAACCGTAAAATCATCTTCTTTGCAGGAGATGATTTTATATAATACCGCCTCCATGAAACAGTATCATGACCTCCTGAAACATATACTTGCGAACGGTGTTAGGAAAGAGGACCGCACCGGAACAGGTACGCTCAGCGTATTTGGTTACCAGATGCGGTTTAACCTGGCCGACGGCTTCCCTGCGGTTACCACCAAAAAACTGCACTTACGTTCCATCATACACGAGTTATTGTGGTTTCTGAAAGGTGAAACCAATGTAAAATACCTGAATGACAATAAGGTAAGCATATGGAACGAATGGGCCGACGTCGAAGGAAACCTGGGGCCTGTGTATGGGTACCAGTGGCGCTCGTGGCCGGCAGCCGATGGCACACATATAGACCAGGTAAGCCAGGTTATTGAAATGATCCGGAATAACCCTGATTCGAGGCGTTTAATTATCAGTGCATGGAATGTGGGAATGATCAAGGACATGGCTTTGCCGCCCTGTCATTTGCTTTTCCAGTTTTATGTAGCCGACGGAAAGCTCTCCTGCCAGCTATACCAGCGCAGCGCGGATGTATTCCTGGGGGTTCCGTTTAACATAGCCTCATATGCCTTACTCACCCTCATGATTGCCCAGGTTACGGGGCTTGAACCTGGTGATTTTATACATACCTTCGGCGATGTGCACATTTATCAGAATCACCTCGACCAGGTCAACCTCCAGCTTTCGCGGGAATGCCGGCCTCTTCCCCAAATGAAGATCAACCCGGATATAAAAGATATATTCGGCTTCCAATTCGGGGATTTCGAACTCACCGGCTACGATCCTCACGGGTCCATCAAGGCCCCGGTTGCGGTTTAATCCGAAATACATGGTCGGGTAATAATAAAATCTCATCAATCTCATCAATCCCATCAATCCCATCAATCCCTTCAATCGCCTCTATCCATGAAACCTATCTCCATTATAGTAGCCATTGCCCAAAATAATGCCATCGGAAAAGACAATCAATTGCTCTGGCACATCCCGGCCGACCTGAAACGGTTCAAACAACTTACGACCGGCCATACCATTGTAATGGGAAAGCGCACTTTCGAATCACTGCCCGTCAGGCCCCTGCCGAAGCGGCGTAGTATTGTTATCACCGATATCGCCGACGAAAAAATCGAGGGCTGTACTATGGCGTACTCCATTGATGAAGCCATTGAAAAGATGGACGATGAAAATGAAAATTTCGTTATTGGAGGCGGATCTGTATACCGTCAATTTCTTCCGCTGGCAAAGCAGTTGTACCTCACAATCGTACAGAAAGACTTTGAAGCAGATACCTTTTTCACGGAAATCGATTATTCCCAATGGGAAACCATCGAACGGGAAGATCATTCGGAAGAAGAACTGCCTTATTATTACATCAATCTGAAAAGGAAATAGGCCAAAACCTTATTGGGTTTTTATTCCATCAGGCGAAATATAATCGGCCGTTTACAGCTGAAATCCGGCAAGAGATCAGATCGTCCTTCGTTTCATTCCCACTATCACGCTATAGGTATAAATACCCAGCCCTGTCCACACCAGCCCGAAACTAACCAGGTAAGCAGCATCGAAAGGTTCGCTGAAAACAAATATGCCTATAAGCAATTGTATGGTCGGGGAAAGATATTGTATAAAACCCAGCGTTGATAAGGGAATACGTGTGGCCGCGATTCCAAACCAGAACAAGGGCAAAGCGGTTACCGGTCCGCCCAGGATAAGTAATAGATCAGCAAAACGGGAATAATGACCGAATGCACCTATACCCGCCGAATTCACATGCCAGAGGTACCAGAGCGCTACAGGCGCCAGTATGAGTGTTTCAACCATGAGTCCCGGCATAGATTGCAGGTTGGCTTTTTTACGAAGCAAGCCATAACAACCAAATGAAAATGCCAGGAAAAGCGAAATCAGAGGCAATTTACCGTAATGAAAAGTCAGAAAGGCGACTCCAGCCAGGGCAAATGCCACCGCAATGATCTGAACGCGGGTCAGGCGTTCGTTCAGGAAAACCACTCCCAGCAATATATTAACCATGGGGTTGATGTAATAACCCAGGCTGGCATCGACAATATGATTATTGTTGACGGCGTATATATAGGTAAACCAGTTTCCACCGATTAAAGCACCCGTCAGGATAAGTATCCCAAGTATACGGGGCGAAGCCAGGTATTGCAGGAACAGCCGTTCGCGCCTCCAGGTTAATATAATCATCAGGAATAGCAATGACCATACAATACGGTGTGCCAGGATCTGTTGCGGAGGAACGTGTGACAATAATTTCCAGTACAGCGGGAAAACGCCCCATATACCGTAGCTTAATAAAGCATAGACCAGCCCCGATTTATAAAGTTTCTGCTGCTGAACTGTTATTCCCATTGTACATATTTGAGACAAAAGTAAGGTTTAAATCCGGAGTAGAATGAATAAGCTGTTGCCGGGCAAATAGTATCTCCGCAAAAAGAAAATATTAAACCTGGAAGTGCTGATGGCAGCGTTGACAAAAAGAAGAATCTGAATATACGGTCACAGACTAAGAAAGTAATGATACACTGCTGTTACTAATTTTGCAAAGCAAGAAATCAGCCTTCTTTCATCTGAATCGCTTTAGGTCTGCCTGTTTTATCTTGAACACAGGTGCTGCCCGATCCCTGATGGCCGTAAGAGTGAAAAGTGCAGCCCTTTGCGTTTCAAGCCTATTTATTTTTTTTTGTGAAACGAAAAACCGAAACCGGGAAAAGTTGTTTATTTAGAACAATTCTAAATATAAAGCCATGAAAAAATCTTTTCATTCCCTGATGGCCCTTCCGATGCTGTTTGTCTTTTTACTGCCAGGCCGCACCTTTGCCACCAAGCATATTATCAGTGTACAGAATTTCTCATTCAGCCCTGCCAGTATACCGGATGTGGCGGTTGGCGATACCATGCGATGGGTATGGGTTTCGGGATCACATACCACTACTTCGACAATCATCCCGGCCACGGCAGCGGTTTGGGACAGCCCTATCAACAGCACAACCACCTCCTTTGAATACAAAGTTGCCGTAGCCGGAACATTTAATTATAAATGTACACCTCATGCCGCCATGGGCATGGTTGGTTCGTTCACAGCATCAACGGCCGCAGCCACACTTTCGGTATCACCGTCAAACAGGAATGTCCAGTCCGGATCCGGATCAACCTCCTTTTCAGTTTTATCCAATTCTGTTTGGTCAGCCCTCAGCAATGTATCCTGGTGTACGGTCACTGCTTCGGGAAATGGAAACGGAACCATTACGGCAACCTATACTGCCAATCCGGCAGTATCCCAAAGGGTTGCCACAATTACCGTATCCGTCGACGGACTACCCTCGCAGCTGGTTACTGTTACCCAGGCCGCGGCAGCTGCCACACTCCTTGTCAGTCCGATAAACCAGGATGTGGACTCACAGGCAGGATCCGCCATTTTTAATGTGACGTCCAATTCAAACTGGACAGCCCTTTCGGGAAGCAGCTGGTGCACTGTCACTCCTTCGGGCAGCGGAAACGGTATAGTCACCGCTGCCTTTACTGCAAATTCTACAGTATTGCAGCAGGTTGCAACTATTACCGTAACGGTTGCAGGTTTGCCTTCGCAGCAGGTTACAGTTACCCAGGCCGGGGCTTTGCCTATTCTGCTTGTCAGCCCGACAAACCAGGATGTAGGGTACCAATCAGGTCAATCCGGGTTTAATGTAACATCCAATACAAACTGGACGGCCGTCTCAGGCAGTAGTTGGTGTACAGTCACATCTTCGGGTACCGGAAACGGAACCATAACGGCCACTTATTCCGAGAATCCCACAAATGCAGGCAGGGTAGCCACCATAACGATAAACGTTGCCGGGCTTAGCCCGAAAGAGGTCACGGTTACCCAGGAAATGTCGAGTGTTTCGGTGAATGCAAGCCCGATTAAAACATACAGCATTTATCCAAATCCGGCAAAAGGCCCTATTACCGTCACTCCTGCGGATCTGAATACCCAAACCGTTGAAATCTCGGTACTGGATGCAATAGGAACAACCGTATACCATCAATTCAAAGTTGGTTCCGAGAGTTACTCCGTTGACCTGTCATCACTGGCAAGAGGGAATTATTTTGTACGGATTACATCCGAAAAGGGGTCGAAGGTGAGTAAGATACTGCTGATTAATTGAAGCTATCTGGGCTGATGCTAACGGATGAATTGCCTTAGGGAATCCAATTTCAAACAGGCTGTGGCAGAGTTTAAGCCAAAGGCGATGATTAAAAACAGGCTTTGATTTGCCGCCCTTTCCTACTTTTGGTTTAAGCCTTATGTTATTCACATTACTTCCAATGTTTCCCCAGCGCGGCGCCGAATGGCTATAATCCGCGTCCACCTGTTAAAAGGCCATAAATATACGGGCTGATTTTCCGTAAAACTGTACCTGAAATTATGGCGGCCAGGATAATGCTTAAAGGCAGGAAAACAAATGTAAGTATCCGGGTTCCGGGTAAAGGATCCAACAAGGTAATAGCAGGGTTAATAAGGTAGGCAACCAGGGGCGCATGTACTGCATAAATAATAAAAGCGAATGCACTAAGGTTTACAAACCAACGCCGGTTTATAAACCACAACACCATGCGATCGAGCCCGTACCAGCAACTGATAAGCCCGGTTAAGACAACAATCTTGTGCAATAGTATCAGCACCGGGACGACAGCACTCCCCATGAAGGCTTCCCCTCTGAAAGCCAGGAAGGTTTTCAGAGCCGCCAGGCTCACAAATGCCAGTGCCCACCATGAAGGACGGAGCAGACGCCCCGGAGAGTCAATGTTAAAATCCGACTTCTGCATCCACACACCGAGTGAGAAAAACAGCAGTCCTTCTCCTTCAAAGAAAACAAACCCCATGGTCCCCAGCCATAGCAGCAACGCAACCGAAAAGAATATCCACCGGGCTTTCGCATTGGTGACGCACCAAAGTATTGCCGGATAGGCCAGATTATATACAAGCAACACCCTTATGAACCATAACTGGTAAGGCACCGGAAGAAACAGCCAGCGGAATAAAAGTTCATACCAGTGATAATCATGAATTAACTGCCTGGAATCATCGATCTGCACAATATGCGAATTCGCAACCATTTCGCGTCCGCCCGGGAACACTTCCAGCAAATAAGTCAATAGTATTCCCAGGGCACTCCAGATCAGGTAAGGTACAAGCAGGGTTTTTAATCGTTTTTTAATCCTTTGTTTGTAAGGCTTTTGGTCATGAAGAGCATACAGGAAACCGGAGATGATAAACAGCATGGGGATGCGGAATCTGAAAATGCCATTGGCAAGGAAATATTCTGTAAAGGCAGTGAAACTCATATTCTGCCCGGGAAGGGTCCAGGGCTGCATGTAACGTATATCCAGGTTATACCCATGTACAAATACCAACAGCACCATCGAAACGAACGACCAGAACCGGAACTTCCTGCTTACAAAATCGGATAAAACCATTTTATGCTAAAAAATATATCACAGAGTTATAGCCAACCTATAACGTGCGCCAAAAGTAGTAAATTAATATGCACACATTATTGTTATACATGGTTAACATTTGCCTATTTTCCGGTCCGGTGGCCGGTTCCCGGATTAATGCCAGCTGTACCATATTGAAATGGAATTTTCAAAGCTACATACCGTTGCCAGAAGTAATGTGAATTTAATTAAGTATGAGCAATAAATAATTACTATTTGATCCTGTAACTGCCTTTAATTAAAGAATAAGCAGGTTCAACCGGATCGATAAATTACGATTTAAGGCAAAAATCCTTTCCGGATAAAAGTTCGCCATACTGAAGCCCTTATAAAAACATGAACCACAGTCCTGGAAACAGAAATATCTTACCATAAAACAGCCGGTATTTGAACCATTTCATTTGTTTTGATCAGCAATAATCAGCAAAAAAAAAGGATACCTTACTGATCGTGTCACTAAAAATACAGGCTTGCCTGCACCACCAAGGTCACAACAGTAAAGAAATTATTCAACGAGGAAGAAGAATCTGAATCATGTTCAAATCTTTACTGTTGTCACAGCCCTGGATTTTAAAATGTTGTACATCATTTTATTTTAAGCATGCCAGGATTGATTTAACTCATCCCCATTTTTGAGTTGCATTAAATTTATCTGTAGTAATTCATTTCACATTATGCTCAATTTCTGAGTATTGGCTATCTATTCTTGTTTTAGAAGCTCAATCCAAATCCCATTTGCAGTCATATTTGCTTCTTGTATCTGAATTTGGTAAAATATCAGCAGGCGTAGGATCCCGCACAGGATCAGAATACCCGTAAAGACTTGTCACTGGAAACTCCGTAGGCGTTTACTGAGGATGAATTTCATTGTATTTAATTGATATTCATTGCATTTACTATTCAGTTGTGAAAAAATGAGCAGCAAGAGGCTAACAGAAGTATTTTATTGGCAAACCCAAATGGTTCCTTTTTACCGCTTTTTATTTCCAGCCTGAATTTTAATTGCCGTAATGGAAATTAATGTCAAGCCTGTGTAAATATATTTCTGCATTAGTGCGCAAATTGTAAATTTATTTTTGCATCTATAGGTTGCAGATGCATGATTTATTCACTAATTTTGATATGGGATAGGTTGAACCGAATTTTATTTTTTTATGAATTCACTTCGAAACTCAATAAACTAATCTGGCCTGCATTTAAAGACAAACCGAATACCCTGTTCAACCACGAGGGGAACTATTCTCCATCACTCCACTATAAAAAATTCCGGCTTATTTTCATTTTCAGTCAGGCACAGATTATTTTTCCGTGAACTTCAAATAAGCACAAAATGAAAAAAACACTAATTCTACTCTTCCTGCTGCTGCTTGGAATGCTTGGATCCAAAGCACAGCAAGTGATTGCATCATCGGGCGAATTCAACACCATTACTACAGGTACGCTCAGCTGGACCTTAGGTGAGGTGGTAACGGAGACGGGCTACCGAACAGCGGGCGAGAGTGCCATCACCCAGGGTTTTCAGCAGGGAAAGCTCAATGTAACGGCCATCCGGGAAACTGTGGCTCACGGCTTCCGTATCAGTCTATCGCCCAATCCTGCTTCCGACCTCATAACCCTTTCAACCGAAAATTTCAAGGGCCTGGAATTCCACGTCTTCGACCAAAGCGGTAAACTGATGAACAGGGGAAAATTGAGCGGGAGCAACACACCCATCAATCTATCAAATTACCCTTCGGGTTCCTATATTTTGAGGATCACCGGGAAGGAACAAGCCATAGAGTCATATCAAATCATCAAAAACTAAAAGACCATGAAAACTCTGATCACTACCATAGCATTACTCCTAAGCGTTTCATTGCTCCGGGCACAGGTGCCCCAGAGCTTTAAATACCAGGCGGTGGCCCGCGACCCTGCTGGAGTCGTTATCAACGACCAGGCGGTAGGCGTACAGATAAGTATTGTTAAAAACAGTATATACGGGGCTTCTGTTTATGTTGAAACCTTTAACACGCTCACCAACAGTTTCGGGCTGATCAACCTGAACATAGGCACAGGCACCGTTGTGATCGGCGATTTTTCAGCTATCGACTGGGGAGCCGACACCTACTACATCAAAATAGCCATGGACATGACTGGCGGCACAAATTATCTGACCTACAGCATAAGCCAGCTTTTAAGTGTGCCCTATGCTTTGCACTCAAAAACTGCTGAATCCGCCATTGAAGCTGACCCTTTATTTCTGGCCTGGGATAAGAGTGAAGGCATAAGTATTACGGAAAGCCAGATTTCCGATCTCACCCATTTTACCAATGCCGACGAAACGGATCCTGTTTTCCTGTCATCCCTGGCCAAAGGAATAAGCGCATCAGATACTGCAAAATGGAACAACAAATTAAGTACGGAAGTGGATGGATCGGTAACCAACGAAATTCAGACCCTTTCCCGCAATGGGCTTCAGGTTACCCTGAATAAAGGCGGGGGAGGATTCCAGGACAGCCTGGGCACTTATTATGCAGGTGCCGGCATCAGGATGGCCAATAATGTAATAAGCACAAAACTTGCCCTAGGTGACCTTTACGGGGGCGGGAAGGTATTCTGGCTGGATGCTTCCGGCAATCATGGACTGATAGCGGATACCTCGGATCTTTCAACAGGAACTACCTGGCATAACCTTGCCGATACCGTGACCGCTGCCATAATTACCGCTATCTATGCCGGCTCGGAGAACACCCTGAAAATTGTTGCCGCGCAGGGAAATGGAGCTTATGCAGCCAAACTTTGTAATGATGCCGGGAAAACACTTAACAATGAATACTATAACGACTGGTACCTGCCCTCGAAATATGAATTAAACCTGATGTACCTACAGCAGACCGTAATTGGTCACTTTACGGCCAACCTATACTGGAGTTCGTCGGAATTTGATCTCAGCAAGGCCTGGGCACAATCCTTCTCCAACGGAACCACCAGCAACGAGGCCAAAGGTTCCAGCCAAAGGGTGAGGGCTATACGGTCATTCTAAACTGTTTTTTACTACTCATCGAAGTTGTCCGGAGGCGGTGCCCGGTTTTCAGGGTTTAAAATTCAAGCCTACCCTGATTTGGATACAGCATCCCTGGTTTGTATGCATCACACTTAGGGATTTAGGTGGATTGGGAAAAGGCATTTCGGGATAAACAGAAATTTCGGGATACCCCATTGTTATCAAAAATAAAAGGCTGCCCGAAAGCAGCCTTTTATTTGTATTTCCTATTCGTTTAGCTTCCCAGGGTTGCAACCATCACGGCTTTGATGGTATGCAGGCGATTTTCGGCTTCGTCAAAAACAATTGACATCTGGGATTCAAAAACATCATCGGTAACTTCAAGACCGTTAAGTCCGAATTTCTGGAAGATATCTTCTCCTACCACTGTTTCCCGGTTATGGAATGCCGGCAGGCAATGAAGGAATTTGACATTTGGATTACCGGTTTTGGCTACCATATCCATATTCACCTGGTAGGGTTTGAGTAAACTGATGCGCTCGGCCCATACTTCGGAAGGCTCACCCATACTAACCCATACATCGGTGTACAGGAAATCACAGCCTTTAACACCTTCTTCCACATTATCGGTAATGGTGATCACCGCTCCGGTTTCTTTGGCAATTTCGAGGCATTGCGCCACGAGAGTTGCATCCGGCTGGCAACTTTTTGGAGCAACGGCGCGGAAATCCATCCCCATTTTCGCTGCACCTACCATGAGCGAATTCCCTACATTATTTTTGGCATCGCCCAGGAAAGCGAAACTAACCTGGTTGAGTGGCTTGTCGATATGTTCCATCATGGTCATAAAATCGGCAAGCATTTGCGTGGGATGAAATTCATTGGTTAAACCATTCCATACCGGTACACCGGAATATTTGGCCAAATCTTCGACAATGCTTTGAGCATATCCACGATATTCAATTCCATCGTACATACGACCCAGTACCCTGGCGGTATCTTTCATGGATTCCTTTTTACCGATTTGTGATCCTGATGGTCCCAGATAGGTAACGTGAGCACCCTGGTCGAGGGCTGCTACTTCGAAAGCGCAACGTGTGCGGGTAGAGTCTTTTTCAAAAAGCAAAACAATATTTTTGCCTTTTAAACGGGGTTGTTCCGTGCCTGCATACTTCGATTTCTTGAGTTCGAAAGCCAGGTCGAGCAAGAATTTGATTTCCTGGGGAGTAAAATCCAGCTCTTTTAAAAAGTGACGGTTTTTAAGGTTGAATGCCATATGGGTTAAATAAAAGGTTAAAGGCGAAAGGTTAAAGGTTAAAGGCGAAAGGTTAAAGGTTAAAGGCGAAAGGTTAAAGGCGAAAGGTTAAAGGCGAAAGGTTAAAGG
>CAIPFN010000356.1 GCA_903864265.1 uncultured Bacteroidales bacterium
ACGCGGTTTCATCGGGCGAATCGCCGAGTTTGCGCTTCAGGGTGGGAATGTTTTTTTGCAAAGCGATTTGCGGATTCATCATATTGGGCTCGGTGAAAAACATACTTCCGCCGGGTTTCAGCACACGGTACATCTCCCTGATCGCTTTTTCAATATCAAGGTGATGAAGCACCGAACTGCCTACGATGGAGTCAAACTGATTGTCTTTGAAACTCAGGTCATAGGCATTGTCGAGCACGAAGCTGACATTCGTTTCCGTGATGTCCTGTTTTGCAATGTTTAACAGTTCAGGTGAAATATCGATGGCTGTTACCACAGCACCTGTTTTGACTATTTCCTTTGTAAAATACCCGGTTCCGCAGCCTATTTCCAATACTTTATCCGATGCTTTAAGATGAGCAGTCAGCATGCTTACCCTTCGCGCCCAGCGTATTTTGCCGGCAGGCGATTCCCAGTTCCAAACTTCTCCGGCACCTTCGGTGGCAAGGAATTTCCCGTGTTCTATCTCGTTATGCAGTCGCTTATCCATAATTAAAGTATTCCTGAATCCTGCCTGTCTATAAAAGTATAGTTCGCAGAAAGGCTTAAAAACTATTTGAATTTTATTTTCTTGGCGGCAAAAAGGCTCATCTTGATCAACAGCCAGCCATGGCTGAAACGGTTTATCTGGGTGCTTCCGTATTCTCGGTCGCGGTAGCGGATGATGATTTCAGTGATTTTCAGGTTCAGTTTGGCTGCTCCGAAAATGAGGTCAAAATCGCCGAAGGGATCGAAGTCGCCAAAGTAATGGCGGTTGCGGGTAATCTGCTCATAATCTTTTTTATACAGCACTTTGGTTCCGCAGAGCGTGTCTTTCATCCGCTGTCCGAGTAAAAAAGTAAAAAACATGCCGAAAAACTTGTTTCCCAGCAGGTTCAGAAATCGCATGGCATTTTTGTCCATGGGGTAAACCAGTCGGCTGCCGTTAATAAATTCTCCCTTATTGTATCGTAAAGCATCGTAAAACTTGGGCAGTTCTTCGGGGGGCATGGTGAGATCGGCATCCAGTATCATCAGGATTTCGCCCGTTGCAGCTTCAAAAGCTTCACGCACGGCATTCCCCTTTCCTTTTCCACTCTGCCTGAGCACTTTAATGTCCTTGTCGGGGTATGCCTGCTGAACCCTGATCATTTCTTCGTAAGTATTGTCGGCCGAATGACCTTCAATAAACACGAACTCCTGGTGGGTGCCAAAGGCCGGTGTGCGTTTAACCGCATTTTCAATATTTCCTTTCTCGTTGCGGGCAGGCACAACGATGGATACGCTGTATTGCTGGTCGTCGCTGAGCAAAGGTCGGGCAATAATAAGGTTCACCAGGTCGAGGCGGTTGAGCAGGGGCAGGTTTGCCAGGAACTTGTTGAAAAACAGGTTAAGGAGGGGAACATATTTCGGGAACATGAGCTTCCGCTCGATACGGATCACCTGGTATCCTTCCAGTTCCAGCAGGTTGCAGGTATCCCCGTTCGAAAACCAGTTTTGAGCGGGTTGTTTCAGCTTCAGGTGCAGGAATTCCCCTGAGCGTAAAACCGGTTCCCATAAATAGTTATATTGGGATATGACGATGCGGGTTTGCGGATGACAAAGTTTTTTGATGTTGTGAAAAGCCGTCTGAACATCCCACAAACAATTGGTCAGGTCGGAAAGAATGATGTAATCGAAAATTTCGTTTAACTGCAGGTCTTCAACATCATCTACTTTAAAGACAAGATTCGGGTACCGTTCGCAGGCAGTGGCAATATAGGCCGGGGCAAAATCGATGCCTACACCGTAGGAGGGATGCGTGGTATGAAGCAGGTCGCCATTGCCGCATCCTATTTCCAGTACCCTTTTGCCTTCCGGAATGATGGCTGAAATATACTTTTCGAGCGATTTGTGATAGAAACGGTTCATCCTTTCCCATTTACCGCGCGAAGCCGCTGTTTCCGTATAAAAGCTCCTTATATTTTCTTTCTTCATAACATCTGTCCCGGAATGTAATCCGTGTGCAAAACTACAAAAAGATATTTGCTTTTCCCCTGTATTCTGCCTGTGGGGATGGCTTTTACCTGCTGATGGCAGGTAATCGGCAGCCCGAAGCAGAACTGGAGGTTCAATTCAGCCATTGCTGTCATACTGAGGCGTAGATAAAGAGCGACTGCATCTTTCAATAATTTGCCTGAACAGATTCGGAACATTCAGGAATATTACGGATATTTGTATTCATTTCGCGAATTTATTTCACAAGCATATACCTATGGCTACAAAAACTGAAAGTCCCAAAAATCCAAAAGCCTCATCCTCCTCTTCCAAAAAACCGCTCACCCCGGTCGAATCCAGGGACCTGCTCACAACCATTGACGAATTCCTTGATAAAAGGCTGGGTTGGATGATCTGGGTTTTCCTGGGAATAACTTTCCTGCTGAGCCTGATGCTGTTCGATTCGCGCGTCAGCCTGTCGGGGGATGATTCCTTTTATATTATCCGAGCTTCCGATTTTATTCATTCGTTCAAATACCCATCGTTCCAGGGACCATTGTATCCTATGGTACTCTCGCTTTTTGTGGCCATCTTCGGGATCAGCCTGGTGCCGCTTAAGGTTTTATCCCTTATACTGATCCTGGGATTTATGTATCTTTTTTATCTGGCTTTCCGTTCACGTATCCCATCCTCTTTACTTGCTATCACTCTTCTGCTGCTGAGCATAAATTCATATATACTCTATTATGCCAGCCAAACCTATAACGAAACTTTCTATCTCTTCATGCAGATGTTACTGGTGTTGCTTTTCTTCCGGAAATTTATTGAACCAACACAAACTTTTGCCTTCAAACAGGATCTGAAGCGGCATTTACTGCTGGCAGTGTGCCTTCTGGCCCTTACGCTTACCAAAAATGTGGGATATTCGGCTGTTTTTGCGATAGTCGGTTATTTCCTGCTGCGC
>CAIPFN010000357.1 GCA_903864265.1 uncultured Bacteroidales bacterium
CTGAAAGATTTACCTTTGTTCTCGCACTTGCAATCCCGTTTGATATACGCGACATAAAAGCAGACACCTTAGCAGGAATCAAGACTCTGACGGTAGTTCTGGGAGAGAAAAAATCGTTGCGGGCCAGTAATACCCTGTTATTCCTGTCAATTTGCCTTGCTTTGGTCCATTACGCATATCAGCACATGATTTTCATCCTCCTTGCGTATGCCCTTTCTGGAGCAGTTGCACTTTTTATGATTAACACCAAGAAGCTAAAAACCCAAAAACTGTATTATCACGGAATACTGGACGGCAGCATTATGTTGCATGGGATACTCATTTGCATAAGTTTCTTTTTCCGGATCGGATAACCTGCACCTAAACTGTTAATTTTCAAATTATCCGCTAATATTTCTACCCTGAAATTGCAAACTGTTAATAAAAGCAAAGCTTAAATCCAGTATCAGAGGCAGGGTTATTTTGAAAGCTTTTGTATTTTTGAATAACCAGCCGGCTGCAACTTACCCTTCCGGTACTTTCATCAGGCTTTAGTGTGATACATCAGAATTGAAAATCATATGTTACCCGACAAGAAACTAAAACAAGTCATGAAATACCTTGCCTTTCTTTTAACATCAGTTATCCTGGTGTTTATCTGGTCTTTTATCAACCCGAAAGGTTACTTCACCTGGATGCTTGAAGTCTTTCCCGGTGTGATCGGGCTTATAATTTTGATGTTTACTTTCAGGAAATTCCGTTTTACAAACCTGGTTTATACCCTGATCGGGGTTCATTGCTGCATCCTCTTTGTTGGCGGGCATTACACATACGCCGAAGTCCCTCTTTTCGACTGGATCAGGGATACATTTCACCAGTCGAGGAACAATTACGATAAAGTCGGCCATCTTGCGCAGGGCCTGGTCCCGGCACTGATTGTGCGCGAAATTTTTACCCGGGGCAAGGTCATAAATAAACCTGGATGGCAGGGCTTGATTATCGTTTCCATCTGCATGGCAATCAGCGTTACGTACGAATTTATAGAGTGGTTTGTTTCCATAGCAACCGGTGAGGCAGGCGACTCATTCCTGGGCACTCAGGGGTATATCTGGGATACTCAGTCAGATATGCTGTTTGCTACCCTTGGAGCCATACTGTCACTACTTATCTTTTCAGGATGGCATGACAGGCAGCTGAAAGCCTTTAAAAATGAATCCGTTTAGAATCAGAAGAAAGGTATGATAACCAGAGAGGAGTATGATGGAATTAGACGAACGTTCACCCTCTGGAAACAATTAATGAATTAAAACAACAACCATTCGACGTCAATTCGAATTAAAAAGTTGGCCATATGGAAACCGGCATTTTCATGGATAAATCGCTGCCACCTGATGATCTTAAACTGATGGAGGCTTTAGGCGAACAATTCCGAGCCTGGTTGGATATCAGGGCTTATGCGCTCGCGGTTAATCCTGCAGCAGCTGAAGAATGGCATTATTCCGGCTTGAAGTTTGGCTGGAGTTTTCGCATCAAGGACTCAAAAAGAGTCCTTATTTACCTTCTGCCGCGCGACAGGTATTTTATGGCGGCATTTGTATTCAGCGAAAA
>CAIPFN010000358.1 GCA_903864265.1 uncultured Bacteroidales bacterium
CAACCGCCGAATTGGTGAAACTGAACAAAGCTCTGCTGAATAACATCGCCAGGACAAAGAAATTAGTCCTGGATGATCCGGAACACACCAATACGCAGGATCGGAAACAAAAGCTGGCGAAATGGGATGTTGAATTATTCACGGTCAATGACCTGTTAGGCATCACCCCGTCATGAGGAAACTCTTCGATCTGACCGATCTCAGCAAAACGACCTTGACGGATGATGAACCATCAGCCGCCATGGTCGAAAAGTTTCTGCTCTCCCATGATCACCGTATTGAAAGCATTAAAAACCTGGTCGGGCAACTCCCCAGGGACAATGAGATTTTCTTTCTCTGGACCGTGAAAAGCTTTAACGCCTTTACTTTTATCCCTTTCGTGATAAAAGAAACAGGCACCATTGACGAACTGACCATTTCGACGTATAGCATCTCCATGCGGATCATAGATGCGCTGATGAAACTGATCGACAACAAGAAAGTTTTGAAAGTGCACCTGCTGGTAAGTGAAACCCTTCCCTACCGCTTGCCAAAGGTTTTCGATCATTTACAGGCCATCACTTCACACCGGGAAGAAATAACAGTCAGTTACGGATGGAATCATTCAAAAATAGCCCTTATTCATTCCGGTGGAAATTACCTCGTGGTAGAAGGTTCCGGGAACTTCGGGGAGAACGCACAACACGAACAGTATATCTTCTACAACTCCCAAAAAGTATATGCATTCCGAAAAGCTGAAATAAATGGAATTCACACCCGAACAGATTGAAATCATCGAAAACCTGGCCGGGATTAATTACACCATCCGGCAACTGGCCATGTACCTGGATTTGTCAGAGACCTTGCTTTATACCGAATACGCGGATAAAGATTCTACCCTGGCATACCATTACGACAGGGGGAAGCTGATCGCTTCCGCTGACATTGACATGTCGCTGCTGAAAGATGCTAAAAACGGCAACCTGACGGCTGCCGCTATGTTCAAGAAGTCAGAGAAGGCCACACGCATCAACAATTTAAAAAATGAGCTCTTTGGAAATTGACGATTCTTCAATCGATCAGCTGCAGCTTTGGATATCTTCAGGCAAGCCTTCCGGCATGCCTGAAAACCTGATCCACTATTTGCAGATGTTGGAATTAGTGCGTTCGATGTACGACAAGTATGCACAAAAGAAGTTCATCATCAGAACCCTGTCTTTGCCTCCCTGGTCCCTGTCCGAATTCAAGGCGCAAAAAGTTTTCGCGCAGGCGCTCAACTTTTTTTATGCCAACAACGAAATTAAACGGGAAGCCTGGGCTCAGGTGTATGCCGACAAATTCGATAAACTCGCCATGCTCGCTATCGAAATGGACGATCTGCAAACCGCTCACCGATGCATCGCCGATGCATCCAGGCTTCGCATGGGCAAAGAGTCCGACACGGGCATTCCGAAAGAACTACTCGACCGCAGACCTGTATTTTATACCTTGACACCTAAAGATGTCGGGCTTCCTGGAGCTAACAGGGTTAAACTGGCTCAGTTTATTGATTCGCTCGAAGATATCTCAGGCGAAGACCGCCTTCGCCTTCACCGCGAAGGTTCAACACCCAATGCATCGGGCAACGTGTTTGATATTGAAACCTCTGATATTGATTTCATTCATGACAAATAAACCGCTTACTCCCGAAATTGAATACCGGTACAGCAACTGGATATCCATGCTTATTGATATCATAAAGCCTAAAAATCTATTTTTAGTCGGTGGTCGCGGTACGGCTAAAACGCAGGACATTATTGCCAAAAGAAGCATTGATGTTATTTACAGTTTGCCCAGGGGAACATTCGCCTTTCTTTCGGATACCTATGTCAATGCGTTAACAAACATTATCCCCAACCTGATCACAGGCTGGGAACGCCAGGGCTTTTTTGAGGATATGGTCATCGACAACATCCGCAGACCGGGGCACTTTGTCTGCGACAAAGCACCACCGTCTGACTTCGCCAGACCGTTCACCAGGGCTTCTGAGTTTACGCATACCATAAGCACGTTCAACGGCTGCCTGTTTATGATCAAAAGCCTTGACCGGCCTTCTTCGAATGCCGGGATCTCGACCGTTCACAACTTTGGCGATGAATCAAAATATGCTGCTGAAACAAAATTAAAGAAGAGCTTTCCCACGCTTCGCGGGGATGCTCTTCTGTATAAAGAGTCTCCTTACTTTATGGGCATGACATTTCTGACCGATATGCCAAACCCATCAGAAGGGGAACACGACTGGATCCTTCGGATGAAATCTCAGATGGATGTGAAGCAGATCATAGCTACCTACTACCAGGCTTTAATCGTAAATAAAATAGAATACGAAATCTTCCTCGCTGCCGATGCTGGCGCATCGCCACGCGACCTGCGCAATCTCGGCTTACGCCTCGAACGCGAGCAAGCTCGCCTGCGCAAGGTCAGGAAGAATACTACTTTTTTTATGATTGTTAGTTCGTTAGCCAATATTGATATTTTGACTTTTGACTATCTGGTAACACAATTCAATACGCTGGATTACGAAGAATTTAAAGTAGCTATTCTGAGCATGAAGTCAGGGCTGGAAGTAGGTGCCCGGTTTTATGCAGGAATTTCAGATAAGCACTACTATGAAGATGGGTATGACTATTCATTTTATGACCGTTTTGGCTTGCGCGATAAAATCAAGCAGTCGTCAGAGGGCCTTAAATATATGGAGCATAACCAGCAGTTGGATGCAGGATTTGATGCCGGGAATATGATGTCGATGGTTATTGGTCAGGAGCAGGGCCATGTTATCCGATGTTTGAAATTTCTGCATACGCTGAGTCCGGATTGGATTCCGGAGTTGGGAGAGCAGTTTTGCCATTTCTTTTCAGGCCATAAATGTAAAGTCTTGAATTTGTACTACGATAGGGCTGCCAATAATTACAATAAGGCAAAGCAGGATTTTGCAACACAGATGAAGCATTCGATTGAATACACTAAAGAGAATAAACAGACAGGCTGGAGAGTGAACTTAATGAGTATAGGGCAAGGGAATATTTCGATGGCAGAAGAATATGACCTGGTTAATCAGATATTGGGAGAGAAGAATACGCATCTGCCAGTTTTGAAAATAGATAAGTTTGAATGCCGGGAGTTGAAAAGCAGCCTGGAGCTGGCACCGCTGGGTAAGAACAGTAGGGGACAGATCATAAAGATTAAGAAAAGCGAAAAGCTGGCAATCAAACGCCTGCCCATGGAAAGCACCAATCCATCCGATGCGTTTAAGTATTTTATTTGCAGGCCACGATACCTAAAATTAGCAAAACAAAAAAGAATATACAGTGCCGGAATTACATCATAAG